>JAYYDJ010000001.1:0-15635 GCA_036160955.1 Verrucomicrobiota bacterium
CGTGTAGCTATGTCTCATGGTATGAAGGAAGTTGTGGTTAAGCTCAAAGGTCCTGGTATGGGTCGAGACTCAGCTGTTCGTGCACTCCAATCTTTGGGTATGATTGTTACTGATATTATTGACGTAACACCGGTTCCGCATAACGGATGCCGTGCCCCTAAACGCCGTCGTGTCTAATTGTGACTCTGCCACATAGACACACATAACTAGTTAGCAGATAACCGAATAAACACTATGGCCCGTTACACAGGACCGACAACACGTATTAACCGCCGTTTCGGCACAGCAATCTTTGCGCCTACTAAAGCCTTCGAGCGCAAGCCACATCCACCAGGACAGCATGGTCCTCGCTTACGCCGTAAGCTCAGTGACTATTCCATTGGTTTAAATGAAAAGCAGAAGCTTCGTTTCATGTATGGCATGACCGAAAAGCAGTTTCGCTTAACTTTTGAAAAAGCGAAGAATCAGAGGGGTGTGACGGGTGAGATATTTTTACAAATGCTCGAAAGTCGCCTCGATAGCGTAATTTATCGACTCGGCTTTGCTAAGTCTCGTTCAGCAGCGCGTCAGTTTGTTGGCCATGGGCACATATGTGTGAATGGCAAGAAGACTGATATAGCTAGTTTTATCGTTAATGAAGGTGATGAAGTCGAAGTTCGCGAGCGTACTTCATCTCGCCAATTAGCGACCCGCAGCATGGAAGAGAGTCAAGCGCGCACCGTACCGGAATGGTTAACTCTTAATCCAGATGCATTAAAAGCGACTATTAATCGTTTACCGAATTCAGATGAAACCGAAGCAACAATTAATGTACAGTTAATTGTTGAGTATTACAGTCGATAATCAACTTACTTTTCAATAAATGATATTCACAATGGATATCGATATCTTTTAAACACCAACACTAATTCTATTATGCCAAAGCGCCTAGGAAAATTCGAACTACCAAATCGATTGGTAAAAAATGAAGAAACGTCCACCGAGACCTTCGCTGTATTCAATGCGGAGCCATTTGAAACTGGCTACGGCCACACTATTGGAAATTCACTTCGCCGAGTTCTTCTCAGCTCTATCGAGGGAGCAGCCATCACATCAATTAAGATTGAGGGAGTGCAACATGAGTTCCAGAGTATTGATGGTATCGTCGAAGACGTTACAGATATAGTACTTAACCTAAAAAAGGTTTTATTTGTCGCGGAAGCTCGCGATGCTAAAACCCTAATAATTGATATCGAGCGAGATGGCCCAGTAACGGCAGCAGATATTCAAGAAGAAACTGGTATTAAAGTTATTAATCCAGAGCAAATTATATGCACCTTAGACAAAAAGCAGCGCTTTCTAGCGGAGCTTGAAGTTCGGGTGGGTCGCGGTTATTGCCCAGGTGAGGATAACAAAAAACCAGATCAAGCAATCGGGGTCATTGCCATCGATTCGCTTTTTAGCCCAGTTAAGTTAGTTAAGTATACTGTAGAAAATACTCGGGTTGGACAGGAAATGGACTACGATAAGTTAATTCTGGAGGTAACTACAGATGGTCGTATCACTCCTGATGATGCACTCAAACAGAGTGCGGCTATTTTTAAGCATCATCTAGAAGTCTTTGATGAAGTGTCCAAAGAGGATATTGAGTTTGAAAGCGAGACTAAGGAAATCAGTGAAGAGCAAAATCGTTTACGCAAGTTACTAAACATGAGCGTTAATGAAATTGAACTTTCTGTGCGTGCCGCTAATTGCTTAAATAATGCAAATATCACTACAGTTGGTGAGCTTGCGATGAAGTCTGAACAAGAAATGCTCAAGTATCGTAACTTTGGTAAGAAATCACTTAACGAGATTAAAGATAAGCTTGAACAGCTAGGGCTATCTCTAGGAATGAAGATTGATGAGCGACTTCTCGACAATGGTGTGGAAATTTAATCAGCGTCCATTAACTTATAGAAATATTTAGACCATGCGTCACAGCAAACGAAGACACATACTAGGGGTCACCGGGCCGCATCGATCCGCTATGATGGGTAACCTTGCAGTTGCATTGATCAGTCACGGTCGAATTGAAACTACTCTAGCTAAGGCTAAAGCTTTAAGACCATTCATTGAGAAGATAATTACGCTAGCTAAAAAAGCTGAAAAAGCCAATGATGCTGCTCGGAAACTTCACTTTCGTCGTTTGGCAATTGCCCGTGTTCGTGACAAAAAGGCGGTAGCTTTACTCTTTGATGAGCGTGTCAGTGAGTTTACAGATAGAGCGGGTGGATATACTCGCATCTACAAGCTAGGCCAGCGAGTTGGAGATGCAGCTGAGATGGGCTTAATTGAGTTAATTGACGGTAATGACGAAGGGTATGAAAAGCCCAAAAAGAAAGCCGCCAAAAAGAAGGCTACTAAGAAAGCTGCTAAAAAGTCTGTAAAAGAGAAGTCGGAAGAAACTGCACCTATTGAAGATACAGTTAACGAAGAAGCTCTAAAGGATGAATCCGCTGACGAGGTGGAAACACCTGTTGATGAAAAACCTATGGAAGAAATATCTACTGAAGAGAAATAATTTCTAGATTCTTAGGAATCCATTAGCGTCTGGAGTTAGCTCTAGGCGCTTTTTTGTGGGATTAAATCCTAAACCTAAGCTAAAAGATACGATCAATTGAGTTTGTGTAAGCATTCGAAAAAGATCGAAATCTTTAAAAAGCTGGTAAAGATTTAAATTTGTATGTCGCGCGTTTATCTTTCTCCTCCAGATATAAGCCCTAAAGATCACAATGCTTTGGATGCAGTGCTTTCGTCTAATTGGGTTGCGCCAGTAGGTCCAGATTTAGCTGCTTTTGAAAAAGTAATCGGGGAGCGATTGAAGCGAGATTATGCTTTAGCGCTTAATTCTGGAACAGCTGCACTGCATCTAGCTTTGCAAGCACTAGATATTGGTCCAGGCGATACAGTTATTTGCCCATCATTTACTTTTGCGGCTAGTGCGAATCCAATATGTTACTGTGGAGCACAACCAGTATTTGTTGATAGTGAGTCGCAAACTTGGAATATGGATCCTGTTTTATTAGAGCAGGCATTGATCGAGCATTCTAGCATTAAGGCAGTTATTGTTGTACACTTGTATGGTCAGTGTGCACAGATGGATGCGATAGTTAAATTGTGCGATAAATACAAAGTAGCATTAATTGAGGATGCTGCAGAAGCCCTTGGGGCTACTTATCAAAGTCAGCCTGCTGGATCGTTTGGGGATTTATCATTTTTATCTTTTAATGGTAACAAGATTGTTACTACCTCTGGCGGCGGCATGCTCCTCTCTAATAATGCTGATTGGATCGAACGTGCACGATATTTAGCTACTCAAGCCCGTGAATCAGTCCTACATTATGAGCATAAGGAAGTTGGTTTTAACTATCGATTAAGTAATGTATTGGCTGCATTAGGGAAGAGCCAACTCGGAGATTTAGACAGTCGAATTGCAAAACGTAAGGCTCACTATGAAACTTATAGAGCAGAACTTTCTGACCTACCAGGGCTTAATTTTATGCCAATTGCGCCAACAGGAGAGCCGAATTATTGGCTAACCTGCTTAACTTCAGCTCAAGTAGAGCGTGCTGTAATTTTGGAGGCGTTGGAAGCGCAGTTAATTGAGGCAAGACCTTTATGGAAACCGATGCATTTACAGCCTGTTTTCTCGGACTGCTTGTGCTATGGTGGATCCGTAGCAGAGGAACTTTTTCAACAAGGCATTTGTTTGCCGAGTGGATCGTCGCTTAGTGGTAAAGATCGTGGGCGAGTAATTGCTGCAGTACGTGCTTGCTTTGACCTTTAAATGTACACGCGCATGACTATAAACTCAATTACTCGTTACATTAATTTGCATGTACTAGGGCTATTGGTGACATATGCCATCTTAGGTTCAGGATCTTACTGGTTAGCATACGAGTTACGATTTGATTTTAATGTTACCGATCAGTACCAGCTAGTCCGCGTGGAGACGCTTTGGTGGGTACTTATTCTCAAACTCATGTTACTTGTAGCTTTTGGGCAGTTAGAATGTGTACTCGCTTACTTTCGCTTGCCAGACGCCTTAAGGATTCTGTCTGCCTTGGCAATTTACGCTATTACACTAATTTCAATGTGGTATATTTATGGGGGTAAGGGTGTTCCACCTCGTTCAGTCATACTTTCTGATTTTCAAATGAGCTTTCTAGGGCTGACTGCTCTTCGCATTTTATTTAGGATCAAGGCTAGCCATAGTTTAACCGATTGGATAGCCCCCAAGCAGACTACAAATGTATTGATTGTTGGCGCTGGAGAGGTCGGTGCTGGTTTGTGCTCAGAGTTTATATCAAAAGCGCGGCTTGGTATGCAGGTAGTAGCGTTTGTTGATGATGACCCCAAAAAGATAGGACGCTACGTACATGGTGTTCTCGTTGCTGCTAAAGTGAATGAATTGAGTGCTGTAGCAAGAAGCTTTGACGCTAACAAGGTAGTCATTGCTTTTCCATCCGCCTCTATCAAGCGGACGCGTGAAGTTACCGAATTAGCGCAGCGTGCAGGGATATCAGTAGAGACTGTACCAGCGCTTTCGGATCTAGTTAGCGGTCGAGCACAGATTACACAACTACGTCCGATACAATTAGAAGATTTATTGGGTCGCCCAGCAGTGGATTTAAATTCAAGTGATATTGAATCTATGCTATCCGCAAAGCGTGTTCTCATTACTGGCGCAGGTGGCAGTATTGGCTGTGAACTCACCAAGCAGATTCTCTCCTATGCTCCTGCCAGGCTACTTTGTATCGACCAAGCAGAGATGGCGATATTCAACCTTCAGCAAGAGACAATTGATGGAAGCGCAGCTACTACCGATGTTCAAACTAAGGTTTTAGATGTGGGAGATGTGGAGAGCTTACGATCAGTTTTTAAAAGCTTTAAGCCAGAGGTAGTTTTTCATGCGGCGGCGCACAAGCATGTGAACCTAATGGAAGGACAACCGGTTGAAGCACTTAAAAATAATTTCATAGCGACTGCACAACTAGCATCCATTGCTAGTGCTACCGATGTCGAGCGCTTCATTTTAATTTCTACAGATAAGGCAATTAATCCAACAAGCGCTATGGGAGCGAGTAAGCGCCTTGCTGAAATGGCAATTCAGGAGCAACAAATTGTAGATGGTAACAAGACGCAGTTTATGGCAGTGCGATTTGGTAACGTACTCGGATCTTCTGGTAGTGTGATTCCAATCTTCCGCAGGCAGATTAAATTAGGTGGTCCCCTAACAGTCACTGATCCAGAGGTAACCCGCTTCTTTATGACTTTAAAAGAGTCGGTTGGCTTGGTATTACAAAGTGCGACTCAAGGCTCTGGAGGAGAAATTTTTGTACTCGATATGGGTGAGTCGCTTAAGATTGTTGATATTGCCCGTCAAATGATCGTGCTGAGTGGGCTCAAGGAGGGGCGTGATATTGATATTGAGTTTATTGGACTTCGCGCAGGTGAAAAAGTTTTCGAAGAAGTGCAGCATTTGAGTGAAGTGCTACAAACGACCTCGCACCCTCGAATTAGACGCTTCATTGGGTCGCCTCCCAAAAAAACTTTCATTCAAGAATTACTCGATGAGCTCAGACCTTTATTCGAAAGTAATGATTCTGAAGAAATTAAACGCAGAATTCAGAAGTGGATCCCTGAATACCAACCTGCACTGGTTGATTCCAAAGATTGAATATATAAGTTATCTTAATCTTTAGATGAGTCTTTTGGATCGAAAGCGTCACGCATGCCATCACCTAAAAAATTTAGGGCGAATAGGGTTAGCGAAAAGAGGACAGCAGGAAAGATTAATAGCCATGGGAAAACATCAATTTTTCGGGCGCCTTCATTAATAAGAGTGCCCCAAGAGCTCATCGGGGGTTGTATACCCAAGCCCAAGAAACTAAGCACCGATTCGATTAGAATTACCGATGGGATAGTAAGGGTCGTATAAATAATAACAGGGCCTATCAGATTAGGCAGTAGATGATGGGTGAGGATGCGTAAGTGGCTGCTGCCTGCGAGTTTTGCGGCTTCAAGATAGGCTTGTTTACAGAGTACTTTTGTTTGACCACGCACGATGCGTGCCATCGTTAGCCACTCGACTAGACCAATAGCCATAAAAATTAAGAAGATACTTTTTTTATCAAAGGTAACTGTCAGAATTATAACAATCATTGTAAACGGTAGTGCATATACCGCATCCACAAACCGCATGAGTACTGTATCGGTACGCCCACCGGTAGTTCCTGCGATAAGGCCATAGCTTACGCCGATTACTAGAGCAACGACACTAGCAGCAAATCCAACACCAATCGAGATTCGTCCTCCGATAAGAACGCGCACTAGAAGATCTCTCCCGTGTTCATCAGTGCCAAACCAGTGCTCTTGAGTAGGGTGGTTCGCCCCGCTAACTAAGTCCTGTTGCTCATAGCCATAAGGGCTAAAAATAGGTCCTATCCAGCAAAGTAGAGTTATTGTAAAAAAAACAATAGCAGCCACGCAAGCTACACGGTTGTGCCTTAGACGTCTCCATACGCTGCTTTCCTGGTTTTTTGCTGTCGTTAGGACGACTTGATTTGTCCTTCGTTTAATCATTACGCGTGCGCGGTTGCATCCACATTTGTATAAGGTCGACGATTAAATTAAATAGAATGATCAGCACCGCATAAAACAGCACAGTGCCCATGACCATAGTGTAGTCACGATTGAGAGCAGCATTTACAAAGAAGGGGCCTAGCCCTGGTATAAAAAATATAGTTTCCACAACAAAGGAGCCGCTAATAAGTCCTGCTGCTGTAGGTCCAATATAAGATAATACTGGTAGCAGAGCTGTGCGGAGAGCATGACGCACTATAATTAACCAATTTGTTATGCCCTTAGCTCTGGCAGTGCGTATATAGTCCTGCTGGAGTACGTCGAGCATGCCACCTCGTGAGAGCCGTGCAATGTACGCGACATATAGTAAGCTTAAGCTAAGTACCGGTAAAACTCGGTCACTGGCACTGACCCAACCTATGGGATTGAACCAACCAAGTAGTAAGCTGAAAACTAAAATTAAAATGGGAGCAATGACAAATGAAGGAAGGCAGATACCAACAGCGGCAATGCCCATGAGAATATTTTCGGTACTCTTTTTATGTCGAAGTGCAGCTATCGATCCTATCGGAATCCCAATTATTAATGCTAGTAGTAATGCCCACAGACCAAGCTCAAGGGAAACAGGAAAGGACTGTACAATGATCTCTTGGACATCCCATCCTGCATATTTATAAGAAGGTCCGAGGTCACCGCGGAGAATATTTTCAAAGAATTGAAAGTATTGAACGATGAGTGGTTCATCGAGTCCGTAGTGTGCTTCGATTTGGGCTTTAATTTCTGGGCTTACTGGTTTTTCATCATCAAAAGGTCCACCAGGTGCTATTCGAAGTAGTACAAATGTTGCAGTTGCCACGAGCCACAGCGTTGGTATTGCCTGTAATAGACGTCTAGCGATGTACGTAATCATTTCAAATCTAGGACTTGGTAGGGATGCGTATCGAGCAGACTTGGATACCAACCTGTCACGCTAGGATCAATTAGGCGGCTAGTCACATAAAAGTAGATAGGAATGACTGGCATCTGACCAATTAGAATCTTTTCAGCTTCCTCAAATAGCTTATGCCTATTCTTAGGATCTTGAGTGCGAGCAGCCTGCTCAATTAACTGATCGTATCTTGGGTTACTCCAATTTGTGTGATTATTACCATTATCTGTTACGCCAAGACTCAAGAAGGTATTAGGATCATCATAGTCGCCAAACCATGCAGCGCGCAGAATGTCAAAATCACCTGACTCGCGAGTTGATAGGTAGGCTTTCCATTCTTGATTATGTAATTCAATTTCGATTCCTAGCTGTGTCTTCCACATTTGCTGAATCGCGACTGCGATAGAGCGATGCGATTGGCTGGTATTGTAGAGAAGCTCAAAACTAGGGAAGCCTTCACCGTTAGGATATCCAGCTTCTGAGAGTAGTTTCCGAGCGAGCGCTGGGTTATAATCAAATTGGCGCGTAACGCTGTAGCCACCAGTATTCGGAGGTGTAAAGTGATAGGCTGGGCTTTGACCAGCACGCAGAATATGTTTGGTTATTTGTTCTCGATCGATCGCGTATGCGAGCGCTTTTCTTACCAGTGGATTATCAAGTGGTGGGCGCGCAGTATTGAGCATGTAGTAATAGACACCTAGTGCTGTATCTAGGTGCAAGCTCTCAGGGTAATTCTTACGGTACCAGTCGATGCGGTGCACAGGTACTGTGCTTGTAAGGTGGAGTTGTCCCGCTCGAAAAGCGCGTTCTTCAGTCTCCGATTCGATGGGTAGAAAATGCATACCATTTAGTTTCACTAAATCTGCTTGGCGGTAGTGTAAGTTGCGGGTGACATAAATTTGGTTATTTAATCGCCACTCTTTTAGCTGATAAGGTCCGTTGCCTACAAAATTTCCAGCTTTGGTCCATTTTGAAATACGGCTCGTCACGGAGCCAAATTTCAATATGGTTGGCGGATGTACTGGCCACCAAGTATTATGGGTCATCAGACTGAGTAAATAAGGAGTCGGCGATTCGAGCTCGATCACCAGCGTGGTTGCGTCGGGTGCAGATAGGCCAACTTGAGTAAAATCTTTGATTTTTCCGGTGTGAAAGGCTTTCGCCTGTTTAATCGGATATAACATGTATGCATAGGGCGCGCCTAGCGCAGGGGAAAGTATACGCTCAAAAGAAAAGAGGAAGTCCTGTGCTGTGACTTGATCACCATTCGACCAGCGGGCTAGTGGGTCAAAGTACATCGTGTAACGCAGTCCGTCAGCAGAGATCTCCCAAGACTTAGCGACCCCTGGCTCTACTTGCATTGTCTTTGGGTTTAGCGTTGTAAGGCCCTCCAGCAAAGAGAGTAGTACCGAGTATTCCGTTAGTCCGGTAGTAATTTGTGGATCCAGTGCTGCAGGTTCGGCGCCAATGCCAATGTATAGCTCCCGATCAAGATTACCGCGCTCAAGATTCGTTTGTTTCTTACTGCAACTACTAAGCAATAGACCGACCCATAAAATAACTATAGACCACAGGAAGTAGAAAGATAATCGAGAATACATTGTACGCATAATCGCTACTAGCGCATATGCTTAGGTGCAAGGTGATTTGCTCAAAACTGGTCGTAAATTATCCATCGATTTTAATCCATGATTGCCTCAACTGCAGGCATTGTCTTTGACTAGTAATACTTTGACGATTTTTGATACAAAAATATACTTCGCATGACTGCTAATCCAAATCCACCGAGTGAAAATTCTAAGCAAGTAAGCTTACAGCAGATAGCCCAACAATTTATGGTCGGTTTGCAGCGACATTTTGATATGCTAGCATACTCTCTGGCATCGCGGCATAGTGTGCGCGAAGAAGATTATGTCCGTTACGCTAAGGCGCCACTAATTATGCCTGTCGCTTCTCGGCATCAAAACTTTGAGCAGATGCAAGCGTACGCAGGAGATTTAATGCTGCGCCAAGTAATTGGTGATATTTTAAATCTTTCGGTTACCGCGCTAAATAATGCACACTACTTACTTGCTTTAGTGAAGGTGACGCATGCAAAGAATGAAGTCTCTAAGGATGCACAAGAAATTGCTCAGCGCTCGCAAAAGAAGTTCATAAGCGCGCAATTAGATGATAAATTCAACCTTTTAGAGCAGGACTATGGCGTCCTATGCGAAATGGAGGATAGTATTACATCGTTGGCATTTTGTATGCATGCTTTGGTAAAGCAAGGTGGACAGGTGCGTTCTGCGCAGCTTGATTCGAACGAGGAACTAGTGGTCGAGTACAAAGCAGTTAGGCTTTCGGATGGAGTCGATGTAGTGGAAGCAGCTAAGTCAAAAAAGTCTTTGAATGCGAAGCTTTCAGAGCAGCGAAAAGTTTTTAGGAAGGGGGATTTTGTTGCTTTTAGTGATACCGAGTTACAACTGATTTTAGTCAGCGTTGCAGCGTTTGCAGATTCTTTGTTTCAGTCAGTCGATAATTATGCAAAGAACTTCAAGTCGCCAAATTGAGTTTTGTAAGGTTCTCAATCTAGCGCAGCACTCAATTATCTAGCTCTATGTACCGGTACACCATCCTTGCTGTAGGTAAGATGAAAAATAGCGCGCTTGCTTCGTTATGCGCAGATTATGTCAAGCGTCTTAGTCGGCAAGGAAGTTGTGAAGTCATTGAGTTAAAGGACGGAACTATTGCTAGAGAGGGACAACGTATTTTGGACGCTTTACAAAAGCGCCAAGAGGCGATTACTTACCTGCTTTCTGAGGAGGGACAAGAGCGCTCATCGCTTGCTTTTGCTAAAGACCTCAAACAATTACATGGTAGAAATGTAGTTTTTGTTATAGGCGGCGCCTACGGCATACATGCATCAGTCAAAGAGCAGTCGGACCATATTATCGCTCTATCAAAGATGACGCTAACTCATGAAATGGCTCGCGTACTGCTTACTGAACAACTGTATCGAACTGCAGCAATAAATAGTGGATCAAATTACCACCACGCCTAATTAAGTTTTTTATCAGTTATACGTATTAATTATATAAAAATCTTATATCAAAAAGAATTTAACCGTATTAGCCTTTAAAGTTTGTAGCTTTAATTCCAGTTTATCAGCCATATTATGAGTATCACTAATAAAACAAATACACCGAAGCGTATTGGGATTACAGCCTCAATTTTAATTGTATTGGTGGTCTTCATTGCGGGCATAAAAATACTTCAGATTCGTGCATTATCAAAATCTGGGCAATCAAATGGTCCGCCCCCAATAGCTGTTGCTACTCAGTTAGTTCAAACAGTTGAGTGGATTGACCAAATACAAGCGACTGGAACGATTGTTCCGATACAAGGCACCCTGCTTTCCACACAACTGCCAGGAACTGTGGAATCAATAAACTTTGAATCTGGTCAGGATATAGAAGTAGGGGATATCTTATTGCGCCTCGATTGCCGTCAAGAGCGAGCTGAATTAGCATCAGCAAATGCGAACGCTGAATTAGCTCAGATAAATTATGCGCGCGCGCAAAAATTGCTCGCTAGCAATACAATCTCACAAGCAGAATTCGATATAAGCGCGGCCGAAACAAAAAAAGCTACTGCTTTAGTTGAGCAGATTAAGTCACGGATCGAGCAAAAGTCGATCCGAGCCCCGTTTACCGGATCACTTGGCATACGACAGATACAAGAGGGGCAATACCTAAGAGCTGGAGAACCCGTGGTCAGTTTGCAGGCGGTTGAATCGGTTTATGTTAATTTCTATCTATCACAAAGCGCTTACGCTTATCTTAAAGAAGGCCTAGCTGTTAGCGTCAGCTCAGACGTATTAGGAGATTCTGTTATAACAGGTAAGATTTCCGCTGTTGCTAATGAAGTGGATGTTAGTTCGCGCATGATTGAAGTACAAGCTACATTACCAAATTCCGAGAGGCGCCTAGCAAGCGGCATGTATGTGAATGTTCTCTTATCGCTAACTCAAAAGCGCGAGGCCTTGGTTATTCCACAAACCGCTATTGTTTACTCATCTTATGGCAACTCGGTTTACCTTTCTAAACTAGATGAAGATGGAACTACCTACCGAGCAAAACAAGCAGCAGTTACGCTTGGTAAACGAAGGGGAGACTACGTAGAAGTACTATCTGGAGTTACAGAGGGTAGCGCAGTAGTTACAGATGGCGTCTTCAAAATTTATCCTGGCGCAGTTTTGTTACTTGAAGACGCTCGCGCTCCTACTTCCGAGCTTGCTCCTGAGCTAAACGAAAGCTGATCAGCGGTATGCAAAAGACCACTGCGTTTACTGATTTATTTATAAAGCGACCGGTTCTAGCAATCGTCGTGAGTCTCGCGATTGTCATTGTTGGAATCCAAGCTTATTTTTCTTTAAATGCACGGCAGTATCCTAAAAATGAAAATGCTGTTGTTACGATTACCACGACTTATATTGGGTCCGATGCAGCTTTAGTACGTGGATTTATTACCACTCCAATAGAGCGAGCTATTGCGACTTCTGACGGAATTGATTATATAGAGTCGACCAGCCAGGCTGGTGTTTCAACCATACGGGCGCACCTTAAGCTCAACTTTAATGGGAAAGATGCACTCTCTGAGATTAGCACTAAAGTCGATCAAGTACGTAGTGATTTACCAACTGGATCTGAGGTACCAATACTTTCTGTTGAGGCTGCTGGTACACAAGTAGCCGCAGCTTATTTAAATTTTCTGTCCAAAAATCATAAGGCCAATGAAATCACGGATTATCTAACACGCGTAGTACAGCCAAGATTAAGTTCTGTTGCAGGTGTTCAACGAGCAGAAATTTTGGGCGCTCGAAACTATGCTATGCGCATATGGCTAGATCCGAAAAAAATGGCAGCCTTTGATATCGCACCCGCACAGATAAACGCTGCAATACGCAAAAATAATTATTTATCAACTATCGGGCAAACCAAGGGTCAATTTGTATCGGTTAGTATGACCGCCAATACAGATTTGAACTCTGTTGAAGAGTTTGAATCTATTGTTCTTGCAAAGCATCAAGGAGCCTTGGTTCGCATGAAGGATGTTGCGAAAGTCGAGCTTGGTTCCGAGGTATATGATTCTGATGTGCGATTTTCTGGAAAACCAGCTGTATTTCTAGGTGTATGGGTTTTGCCGGATGCGAACACGATCGATGTGATTGCCGAGGTGCGCGCAGAGCTAGAGCGTATTAAAGAATCCTTGCCTGCTGGAATGGAGGCTGGAATGGATTACGATTCGAGTGAGTACATTAAAGATTCAATTAAGGAAGTTTATTCCACGCTAAGTGAGACCTTAGCGATCGTTGTTTTAGTGATTTTTCTCTTTATGGGATCGCTTCGGGCGGTTGCAGTGCCTGTGGTCGCAATACCGATCTCTTTGATAGGTGGATTTTTTCTCATGCAGATGTTAGGCTTCAGTCTTAACCTTTTGACGCTTTTAGCCGTCGTCCTATCCGTTGGACTTGTTGTAGATGATGCCATTGTTGTCGTTGAGAATGTAGAGCGGCACATTCGTTTAGGCTTTAGTAGAATGGAAGCTGCAAGGATTGCTGTACATCAACTTATCGGTCCGATTATAGCGACCACTCTGGTCTTGGTTGCCGTATATGCTCCTATAGCCCTACAGGGCGGCTTGACCGGAGTTTATTTCAAAGAGTTTGCTTTGACTCTAAGTGGCGCAGTTATCGTCTCTTCGATTGTTGCGCTTACATTGTCTCCGATGATGTCTTCACGTCTGTTGAAGCCCAAGGGCAAGAATCACTTTCTGACTCGGTTTATTAATCATCAATTTTCACGACTACGAGTGGTATATGAGCGTGTCTTAGGCCAAATATTAGAAGCTAAATCATGGGTGTACGCAGTCTGGCTAGGGCTATGCATTATGGCGGTACCGATGTTTTTGATGTCACCACGTGAACTTGCACCGATAGAAGATAAGGGGTTTATATTAGGTCTTTTCGAAACCCCGGCAAACTCTTCGTTAGAGCAAACTTCACACTATGCGAATCAGGTTTATGAAATTTGGAAATCGATGCCTGAATATGATTTTACCTTTCAACTTACGCGCCCGACGACTGCTTTTGGTGGTATGGGTTTGAAACCATTTTCGGAGCGGACTCGCTCCGTTCATCAAGTGGTTGCCGAGTGCCAACAGAAAGCTGACCGTGTGCCAGGAATAAAGAGTTTTATGTTAGCACCTTCGGCGTTACCTGGTGGTGGTGACTTCCCGGTCGAATTTGTTATCGCTACTACTGACGAGACAGAAAATGCTCTCGTGTACGCAAAACAATTACAAGCGGCAGCCATGCAAAGTGGACTCTTTGCCTTTCCTCCAAAGATAGATCTTAAATATGATTTAAATCAGTCTGAAATAAAATTAGACTATGATAAAATCGCAGATTTAGGCTTGGATGTACAGCAAGTTGGCAGAGATCTAAGTGCCGCGTTGGGTGGTAACTACGTCAATCGATTTAGCATGGATGGTAGGAGTTATAAAGTCATTCCACAAATCAGCCGAACATATCGACTCAATCCAGATCAGTTAAATTCAATACATGTTAGCGGGCCAAACGGTAGCCTGATTCCCTTAAATTTAATCGCCTCGTTGGTGGATTCCATAGAGCCGAGAAGCCTCAACCGCTTTCAACAACTCAATGCGATCAAACTTTCTGGTATCACGACGCGCACAGTGGAGACAGCTTTGAGTTTCTTAGAAAAACAAGCAGATGCTATCTTGCCCAGAGGCTATGTGGTAGATTACACGGGCGAGTCCAGACAACTTCGAAAAGAGGGGGGCAATAGTAAGTTCCTTCGGACTTTTTCTTTAGCAATCATAGTTGTTTTTTTAGTACTTGCCGCCCAGTTTAATTCCTTTCGAGACCCTTTTATTATTCTTTTAGGGTCGGTTCCTTTAGCTGTCTTTGGTGCGAGTATTTTCACCTTCTTAAAAATGCCGGCTCCAGATTTCAGCTTTTTTACCGATGGTTGGACCACGACTTTTAATATTTATACTCAGGTAGGATTGGTTACTTTGGTTGGGTTGATTGCTAAAAACAGTATTTTAATAGTGGAATTTGCTAATGCTCTACAAAGACAAGGGTATTCAAAAATAGATGCTGTAAAGGAAGCTTCAGCGATTCGTTTGCGACCCATATTGATGACGACTGCAGCCACGATTCTGGGTCATTTTCCTTTGGTTCTTGTTACGGGCGCTGGTGCAGCAGCGCGCAATTCTATTGGGCTTGTTTTAGTCGGTGGCTTAAGCATTGGTACAATCTTCACTTTGTTTATTATACCAGCAATTTATATTCTTATTGCTGCAGATCAAAATCTTGGCAGCTCAAAGGAGAGTGAAGCAGATGCGGTCAGCGCTGTCACACATGCATAGAAATAGCAGCATGAATAGTTACATTAAATCAGTCTTATTTTTTTTGCTCATTAGCTATGCGTATCTACCAATCTATGGTCTAGGACAGTCCAACAGTTTGGAGCCTACCGATACGCCCGGTGTAGAGTATGTTGAGGAACTGTACTTAAATCAGGAGATCACGCTAGAGGTATTACTAGAGTATGCCCTGCGCAGAAATTTTACTATGTATGCTGCGAAGCAGCGTGTGCTCGAGCAATCTGGGCTGGCGCTGGAAGTTAAATCAGGACAAATGCCGAGACTATCTATTCAAAGTCGCTATGCCGAGCAAGACGAGTCACTTGCTATGAATACATACCGACCTGGAGACTGGAAAGTTTCTTTGCAGTTATCACAGCCATTATTTGCAGGTGGCGGGTTATTGGCACAAAGCCGCTCGCAAGAGCTTATTGTAGAGGCATTTCGTTATGCATCTGCGACACAGATTGCATCCACAATTCAGACTGTGACAAAAGAATTCTACGCAGTTTTACAGGCAGAAGAGAACATTGAAGTAGAGCTTGAAAATATCGCCCTTTTGCAAGAGCAACTAAGTAGCGTAACAAGTCTTTTCGATAATGGTGTCGTATCTAAATTCGATGTATTACAAGCTAAAGTTTCTTTGGCGAATGCGAAGCCACAGTTA
>JAYYDJ010000002.1:0-17481 GCA_036160955.1 Verrucomicrobiota bacterium
AAGAGGACGGCATACTCGTGCTGCAGTTGCAGTCACAGGTCTACCTAAAGACAGCACAGTAGAAATTCAGGCTATAATCGCTGCAAAATAAGTATGTAAGATCGATTTATTGACGAAAAATCACTAATTTATTGGGATAAATGTAATCGTCTAGAAAGCTGTTTAAAATATAAATAGGGTAAATAATTATAGCAAAAACTGCTTATTAAGTATCCTCTTAATTGTTCGTGCTTGCATGAATTGTTAAAAATTTCACCCTCTGAATATTTTATGCCAAAACGCACTGATATACAATCTATCCTCATCATTGGTTCTGGACCAATTGTCATAGGCCAAGCCTGTGAATTTGATTATTCCGGTACACAAGCATGTAAAGCGCTACGAGAGGAAGGCTACAGGGTCGTGCTAGTTAATAGTAATCCGGCTACAATAATGACGGATCCTGAATTCGCCGATATTACATACATTGAGCCATTAACGCTGGATGCATTAGAGAAGATTATTTTGAAGGAACAGCCTGATGCACTACTACCAACGCTGGGTGGGCAGACTGGACTTAATCTTTCTATGCAGCTTCATGAAAGTGGACTATTGAAAAAGTATAGCGTTGAGATGATAGGGGCAAAGCCAGATGCAATTGTAAAAGGTGAAGCTAGAGAAATTTTTAAGCAAGCAATGCTCAAAATTGGCCTAGATGTAGCACGTTCGGCTACAGTTAATAATCTAGCAGATGCACTAAAGGCGGTTGATGAACTAATAGGTGAGTTTCCCATCATTATTCGTCCAAGCTTTACGCTAGGTGGCGCTGGTGGAGGAATCGCATATAACCGCGAAGAGTATAAGGTCATGGTACAGAACGGCCTCGAAATGTCCCCCACTACAGAAGTGCTGGTAGAAGAGTGCTTACTAGGATGGAAAGAATATGAGATGGAAGTAATGCGCGACCACAAGGATCAGTGCGTTGTAATTTGCTCTATTGAAAATTTTGACCCAATGGGTGTGCATACCGGTGACTCCATTACCATAGCTCCTGCGATGACTTTGACCGATAAGGAATACCAACTAATGCGCGATGCTTCCTTCGCATGCATCCGTGAAGTTGGGGTTGAAACCGGTGGTTCAAATATACAATTTTCAGTTAACCCTGCTAATGGTCGCATGGTAGTGATTGAAATGAATCCACGCGTTTCGCGTAGTTCTGCACTTGCATCAAAGGCAACTGGTTTCCCCATTGCCAAAATTGCGGCGAAGCTCGCGGTAGGATATAGTTTAGATGAACTACAAAATGATATTACCCGTGAAACACCAGCAAGCTTTGAGCCTACTATCGACTATGTAGTGACTAAAATACCTCGATTCACATTTGAGAAATTCCCAGGAGCAGACAATACACTGACCTCTGCAATGAAGTCAGTGGGTGAAGCGATGGCGATTGGTCGAACCTTTAAAGAATCATTTCAAAAAGCATTAAGATCGCTTGAAATAGGGGCAATGGGCTTTATGGGTCCCGACAAAGTTGGTCTTGCTAAAAAAGTCACAAACTTACAAAGAATTCGTGAAGGTATTTCGATACCTACTGCTGAACGTGTCTTCTGGTTACGACATGCATTACTAAATGATATCAGCACGGAAGAAATCCATGAGCTCAGCGCGATTGACCCATGGTTTCTGCAGCAGTTAAAGGAACTCATTGATATAGAGCTCGAGCTAAATAAGAGTAGCTTAAGTAAAATTGATTATATGCTTATGCAAAAAGCCAAGGAATCTGGATTTAGCGATGTTCTCATTGGAGAGCTAATCGGCTCTAGTCGTCAACCGGTTCGTAAAAAGCGAGAAAAGCTAGGCGTATTTACAAACTACCGCTTGGTCGATACTTGCGCTGCAGAGTTTGAAGCATTCACACCTTATTTTTATTCCTCCTACGGATCAGAAAATGAGATTACACAGACGGACAAAAAGAAGATAATGATCCTTGGTGGTGGTCCGAATCGAATTGGCCAAGGTATCGAATTTGACTACTGCTGCGTGCATGCTTCTTTTGCGCTAAGGGAAGCAGGTTATGAAACTATCATGGTTAACTCTAACCCTGAGACAGTATCAACTGACTATGATACCTCAGACAAACTATTCTTTGAGCCACTCACCCTCGAAGATGTTCTGGAAATTTATTACCAAGAAGACTGTGATGGAGTGATTGTACAATTCGGAGGACAAACACCCCTAAATCTAGCAAGCGACCTCGAAGCGCATGGTGTTAACATAATCGGCACTTCTCCCTCGATGATCGATGCTGCTGAAGACCGTAATTTGTTTCGAAGCATTCTAGAGCGAACTGATTTAAAGCAACCAGATAACCGCATAGCTAATTCGCAAGAGCAGGCTTATGAATTAGCCGGCGAAATAGGATTCCCGATCTTGCTTCGCCCTTCATTTGTTTTGGGGGGACGAGGTATGTTTATTGTTTATGACATGCAAGAAATGAAAGATATCATCCGCGAAGTATTTGATGCGGCGCCGGGTAAGCCAGTACTTCTAGATAAATTCCTTGAAGATGCATACGAGCTAGATGTCGATTGTATATGCGATGGAGAAACATCAGTAATAGGCGGTATCCTTCAACATGTTGAATTTGCCGGAGTGCACTCCGGTGATGCGGCGATGGTAATGCCACCTCATACACTTTCCAAAGATATTTTAGAGAAAGTACGCAAGGCGACCCATGCACTCGCTCGCGAACTGCAAGTAGTTGGGTTGATGAATATACAGTATGCTATAAAAGATGAAGAACTTTTTATTATTGAGGTAAACCCACGTGCTTCGCCCACAGTACCATTTGTCTCCAAAGCGATTGGGATTCCACTAGCTAAACTCGCTGCCCGAGTGATGGCGGGTGAAAAGCTCAAAGACCTCAAATTCACAAAAGAAATTATTCCTCCATATTGGGCCGTCAAAGAATCGGTTTTCCCGTTTGCACGTTTTCCTGGAGCAAGAATAATGCTTAGCCCAGAAATGCGCTCTACAGGAGAAGTTATGGGCATCGACAAGGATCTAGGTGTCGCTTACGCAAAGTCACAGATGGCGGCAAAACCAAGTCTACCAGACAGCGGAGATGTATTTATTAGCGTAAAAGATAGTGATAAATCACGCGCAATAAAGATCGCCAAGGGACTGAGTGATCTTGGCTTTGGCATTATAGCGACTGCAGGTACTGGAGCTTTATTAAAAAAGAATGGAATTAACGTTAAAAAAGTCTGCCGCCTTAGCGAAGGACGACCAAACGTAATAGACTTAATCAAAAATGATACCGTATCTATGATTATAAATACTCCTCAAGGTACAGTTCCGCGTCAGAATGAAAATTTAATTCGAACTGAAGCCCTCAAACACAATATATGTATAATGACTACCGTATCGGCTGCTGCAGCTGCAGTTGATGGGATAAAAGGAATTCGTGAAAAAGGCTACGAAGTGCGCTCCATTCAAAGTTACAGCTTGGAAGCCAACCCGATCTAGGCGCCTCTAATTGAAATGAAATTATTTACTGCAATTTATCATTATATATAGAGTCTGCAGATACAAATACTGATAATTCGATGAAACATACAACTATCATAGCTCTTTTATCTGGACCTGACCAACCAGGTCTAGTTTCTATGGTATCGAGTTGGATATTTTCGCGAAGTAGTAATATTCATCATGCCGACCAACATAAAGATACAGAGGCAAATATATTCTTCCAGCGAATAGAGTGGTGTCCATCTGGAGATATAAAAAAAGAATCAGCTGCCTTCAAAGAATTCGCCAGCCAAGAGCTTGGTATGGAAGTAAAAGTAGCACTATCGACAGATTTACCTAAAATTGCTTTATTAGTATCTAAAATCGACCATTGCTTTCATGACATTATTCTTCGCTTTCGTGCGGGTGAGATGGCCGGCCAAATAGCTTGCGTGATTTCCAACCATACATCTTTAGAAAAAGAAACAGAAGCCTATGGTTTGCCCTTCCTATACCTGCCGATTGACACAAAAAATAGAGCTACCGCCGAAGAGGGGCAATTAAAAGCAATCCAAAGCTATGGATGCGAATTAGTAGCGATGGCGCGCTATATGCAAATTTTGTCTGATGACTTTTTAGCTCGCTTATCTCTTCCTGTGATTAATATTCATCATTCCTTCCTTCCCGCATTTGCAGGTGGTAAGCCTTACCATCAGGCGCATAGTCGAGGCGTCAAACTTATCGGGGCAACAGCACACTATGCGACAGCAGACCTAGACGAAGGGCCTATTATTCATCAAGATGTCACTCGAATAAACCATCGAAATTCAGTAGATGATTTAGTCCGCAAAGGGCGCGACCTAGAGAAATCGGTCTTCGCACATGCGATTCGCTTGCACTTAGATAATCGTATACTTGTTTATAACAACAAAACAGTCGTATTTGATTAGCCAAAACTTTAACATTATTTTATAAAGCTAAGCTTTTAATTCATATAAATCATGAAACGCCCAAAGCACAGAAAGAATAAACATCGCCAAACTGAGGAAGAAGCACAAGTAATTGATGAGCGCAATCTCATCGATGCAGAAGAATCAACTGAATTTTCTTTTGAAGACCGTGTTGCCCTATACTGGATGGAGAATAAGTCTTCGGTGATTAGCAGTATCCTTTTTTTGATCGTTGCAATTGCACTTTTCAATGGCTTTCGCATGTATGGCCGGTACTCAGAAGAAAAATTGCAAGCCAATTACTCTTCTGCTTTAAAAAGCAAACAGCTTGATTCTTTTGCTGTTGCAAATCCAAATCTAGCTATTGGAGGATTTGCCGCATTATCTGTTGCAGACGCAGCATTTGAGGAAAAGGACTACAGTCGTGCGTCCGAATTCTATAAGCTGGCCGCGTCATCACTACAGGGAAACATTCTTGCTGGGCGAGCTGATCTAGGCTTAGCATTCTCCACCTATCAATCTGAGAAAGAAGAAGGCTTAGAGCAATTAGATAGCATAGCAAGCAACGCACTATACAGTGATAGTATAAAAGCAGAAGCAGTATATCACTTAGCTGTTGATGCGTTAAATGAAGGAAAAGTGGAAGCTTTTGATAGCCTCTTAGCACAGATCAGTGAATTCAAAGCAGGGTCTCAGTGGAGTCAGCGCCTCGAATACTACCAGCAACAAGCGCCATAAATAAAACTCTAGCTAGCGGTAATTAAGATAACCATATGAAATAAGCAAACTATTTTAAGATCGTCCCCTTAGTACCATTGACAGCTTTTAATGAGCAAGCACAAGTGACTTAGTGTAATGTATATTATAATAACTGCATAGAATATCATACTCAATTAAATAGATAAACGAAAGCTTCCACATGAGCACCATAATTACAAATATCCGCGCCCGCGAAATCATAGATTCTCGAGGTAACCCAACTGTCGAAGTAGACGTCGCACTAGAATGCGGCGTTATTGGCCGTGCTGCAGTTCCATCAGGCGCTTCAACTGGAGAGCACGAAGCAGTTGAGCTTCGCGACGGCAACAAATCGCGTTACTTAGGAAAAGGCGTTCAACAAGCAGTCGCAAACGTGGATACTATAATCGCCCCAGAATTAGTTGGAATAGATGCGACTAATCAGTTAGAGGTTGATAAGGCTATGCTCGAAATTGATGGAACAAAAAATAAAGGAAAGCTTGGCGCTAATGCTGTACTAGGAGTCTCGCTAGCCTCTGCAAAAGCTGCCTCAAAGGCATGTGGCCTGCCATTGTATAAATATCTAGGTGGCCCAAATGCCAAAGTACTACCAGTACCAATGATGAATGTAATTAATGGAGGCTCACATTCAGACGCACCGATTGCATTTCAAGAATTCATGATTCGTCCATTAGGCGCCCCCACATTCAAAGAAGCCATCCGTATGGGTGCTGAGTGTTTTCAAAGTCTCAAAAAAGTTCTTCACGAACGTGGTCTCAGCACTGCTGTTGGAGATGAGGGTGGGTTCGCTCCAAAATTTGATGGAACGGAGGATGCACTAAATACTCTGTCAGAGGCGGTCGAGGCAGCTGGGTATAAGGTTGGGACGGATATAACCTTCGCTCTAGACTGCGCTTCTTCTGAGTTTTTCAGTGACGGAGTATATGATTATTCTAAATTTGAGGGCAAAAATGGCGCTAAGCGAAACTCGGAAGAACAAGCCACTTATTTGGCTGCGCTTTGTGAAAAATATCCTATTGATTCAATCGAGGATGGTTGCGACGAAAACGATTGGGACGGTTGGAAGGCACTCACGAATAAGATAGGCGATACTGTTCAACTTGTAGGAGACGACCTTTTTGTCACCAACGTCGAGTTTCTACAGAAGGGAATTGATCTAGGGGTCGCTAATTCTATACTTATTAAAGTTAACCAAATAGGATCTCTAACAGAAACCCTTGAAGCGATAGAATTAGGTAAAGTAAATGGCTACAATTCTGTGGTATCTCACCGCTCAGGAGAGACCGAAGATACGACTATTGCAGATATAGCAGTCGCCACAAATGCTGGACAAATTAAGACTGGATCGATGAGTCGATCCGACCGCATAGCAAAATACAATCAGCTGTTACGAATAGAAGAAGAATTGGGAAACAACGCAATCTATGCTGGAACCCTTTAATTACAGATAACAGAAATTTTGATATCTGACTCGGTGTATTTACACCGAGCTTTTTAGTCTCTTAAAATCCTCTGATTTGACATCGGCTAATACCTCTTCATTTTTTCGTATATCATGGACTTAAAAGAAAAACAGTCTGCCATAGTTGAAGAGATTACACTCATACCAGATGCATATGAGCGACTCGGCCATATTGTTGAGTTAGGTAAGAATGCCAAAGAGCTTAGTTCTGAACTTCTAATCGACAGCTTTAAGATAGAAGGTTGCTTATCGCAACTTTGGGTGGTGCCTGAATACAGAAAAGGTCGCTGTTATTTTAGATCCGAGTCCGATTCCGCTATCGTGAAAGGTATCGCTAGCCTGCTATGCAACTTTTATAGTGACACTGATCCGCAATCAATCGTAATGAACGATGCAAGTTTCTTAAGGCAAGTTGGTATTACACAACACCTCTCACCCAACCGAAGGAATGGCCTAAGTCGTATCGTCGAATCCATTCAACATTTTGCTCGTTCTTGTCTCGAGGATCAGTCAAAGCAATGATTACTTATATTACTCTTTTATGGCCGAATTACGGTATTGCGTGTACGCACTCTTAAGAGCTCCGTACGGGTCTATTGCGGTTCCCTTCATCTGAAGATAGCGGTCACTTATTTCAGGGCTATTCACAACTGTCCTGCCTGCCCCATACGCTAATCGCCAGTCCCTAGAGTCAATAATACTCCATGGCTGTACAAATGGATTTAAAGCTCGGTCTCCGAACAAGCCGAATAAATCTCGAAAATTAGTTGGACCAAAAATTGGTATAACTAAATAGGGTCCCTCCGTCATCCCATTGGCACCAAGAGCCTGACCAAAATCTTCGCTTGGCACTCGAACTAAGCTTTCTATCTTATCCGACGGCGACATTACACCACATAAACCCAATGTAGAGTTGACCGTAAAACGTCCTGTTTCTACCCAAGCACCAAAAAATTTACGCTGTAGTAAATTCCCAACTAAGCGTATCGGATACCTTAAATTATTAAAAAAGTTCTTTGCGCCTATTTCAGCCTTGTCAGGGGTAATAGCAGTGTATCCAACCGCAATTGGATGAATAACTACATTAAAAAAAAGATCATTAAAATTAAAGACTACACGGTTGTATGCCTCTAGTGGATCGTAAATGACTGAACTTTCAAATTCAATATCTTCGCTATATAAATCTTCCTCGCTTAGAAAACCTTCCGCCCAAGAAGAACTGAAAATACAGATTTGAAAGATAGAAAATAATATAAGGTTATTATACATTTGGTAGATGATTATAATGCTCCTTCTTTAACCATATTTTCTAATTTTTTTATTAGCTCTTCCGTGGTTCCACGCCTAAAATGATCGGCGAACTGCTGGCGATAATTGGAAACTATACTGATACCTTCAACAACTATATCATATATTTGCCATCCCGTTCGGGTTAACCCCAAGCGATATAAAACATAGAATTTTTGATTGTCTAGTTTCATGATAGAAGGTACTTCGATTCGCTTATCAGAGACCTCAACAGCATCTAGGAAATCTACACTAGGACGAACTGTTCCTGTAAGTCCATCGGCATAAGTACGAAGTACGAGCACCTTTATTAAAGCAACTATTTTTTCCTGCTGAGCGGAATTCATAAGGGACCAATTACGTCCGACTGCACGACGAATTAAGATTGTCATATCATAATTAGATTCAATGACATCTGAGACTTTTTTATGCTTATCTTCAATTGGCAGCAAGCCATATTCGGTGGAATAGAATGCGTCTATAGCCGACTCTACTACAAATTTTAGCTTAGCAGCAGGCGGAGGGCTTAGCGGCGCCGACATCACCGAAACAGGTGAAAATACGCATAAAGCAATCCAGTAGTAACCTATATAAATTATTCTATCCATTAGTAACTGTATAGGTTAATCGCCTTTTGATTCTAGGTCACCTAAAGCAAAACGACTGATTAGGTCTTCAATCTCTAATGCAGGAGTCGTGTCATAAATATGATCTCCATCTTTTAGCATGCTATCAGAACCGCCTGGGGATAACTCAATGAAGCGATCACCTATTAACCCTGAAGTCTTCACAGATGCCATAGCATCTTCGTCAATTGCTATCGATTTGGGTAACTCCAGCACCACCAAAGCAAAATACATTGCGTCCAATTCGACAGACACTACCGTACCAACGCGCACTCCTGCAATCTCAACTCGGCTCCCTGCATTGACGCCCGCAGCGCTCGAGAATTGTGCTTTCAATTGATACGTGTTACCGCCTAAAAGGCGAGCACCACCCAATTGTAGAGCTAAGTAAAGAACCGCACAAAGCCCCAATAAAATGAAGCAGCCAACGCCCATTTCAATTTTACGCTTATTCATTTATTATTAATTTCTTCATATTCTGTTTTGTTTCGACCATAATTAGCCCTATCTAAAAATTTAGATAACTCTACATCTGCACTTAGCTCTAATTCCTCGGGTTTACCAACAAATCGTAGCTTACCTTGGTCTAACCACGCCACGCGATCACTAATTTGAAAAACTTCTGGTATATCATGACTAACCAGCAATGCAGTAAAGCCAAATTGATTTCGATAATTAGCAATCATTTCAAGAACGCTAAATTTACGCTCTGGATCTAGACCAGTAGTCGGCTCATCAAAAAGCACAATTTGGGGCTTGGTAATTAGAGCGCGCCCCAAAGCCACTCGTTTGCGCATTCCACCAGATAACTCTGCAGGATAACTACTGGAAACATTCCCTAGCTCAAGTCGTCCTAACATATTTTCCACCTCATCGTACAATTCATATGTACTCATTGATGTTGTCTCCAGTAGCGGCATTGAAATATTCTCAAAAATTGTCATTGAATCAAAAAGGGCATTATTTTGAAACATATAACTAAAACAGACGCCACTTGGCTGCCGAGCAGTCTTGCGACTTTGTATAATCGGGCATCCGTCTAGTTGTATCTTCCCCTCATCTGCTGAAACTAAATTTGCAATACATTTAAGCAGGACCGACTTACCGATGCCACTCTTTCCAATGATTGTGGTGATTGAAGCACGTTCAATCTCGAGATCAATTCCATCTAGCACACGATTGTTACCGAAATGCTTCTTAAGGCCGCTTATACTTAAGAATTTGTGACTCACAATTAGATTAAGAAAGAGGTAATCAGGTAATCTGCTGCCAGAACTGCAACACTAGAAAAGACTACTGCGCGCGTGGCGGACTCACTTACGCCGCGCACACCTCGAGAGCTAGATTTAAGATGTGTATAGAAACCACGATACGCACATATTGTAATCGTCAAAAAACCAAATACCGCAGCTTTGATAAACCCTCCGTAAATGTCGGCTAACTGGACACTGCTAAATACATGGTTCCAATAAACGCCTGCATCTACATTAAGCAGAACCGATCCAGTTAAGTAACCACCGAAAATACCAATTAAGTCAAAGCATGCCGTCAATATCGGGAAGCAGACAAATGACGCACATAAGCGCGGCCCGACAAGGTAACCTTTTGCGTCAATTCCCATAGTTTGTAGCGCATCTATTTGCTCATCGTTACGCTGTATGCCAATCTCTGAAGTCAAAGATGAACCAGCTTGCCCAACAATCATTAAGGCCGTTAGAACAGGACCAAGTTCCCTTATAAGCGATAGCGCCACCGCATCGCCAAGTGCTGCTTCAGCTCCAAGTCTAGCCAAGGTGTAATAAAGCTGTAGGCCCATCACCAAACCAGTAAATAAACCAACAATAGCAACAATTGGGACACAGCGAACACCCATCTCATGCACGGCCAAAACCCACTTAGCCAATCGTCGACGCTGACAACAGAACTCATAAATAGAAAGCACAGCAAAATTAGCAATGCCGCCTAACTCAGTAACAAGACATATAGTTGAGCTACCAATTGTTCTGATCATAAAAAATGAAACTATTAATAATAAGTATGATATAAGTTTATGACACGTTAACCCAATGCGAGGAAAGTCGAAAATTACCCTTTATTTCCATCGTCGTAATAAATTCCTGTCTTGACCCATATCCCTGAAAGCCTCGTATTGACTATTTTCTAAGCGGGTATAGTTTAGAGGTAAAACATCTGCCTTCCACGCAGAGGTCGACGGTTCGATTCCGTCTACCCGCACCATTCATTACAATAGGTCAAAGTGAGCACAATAGCTCATAGTACCTATTATGGATAATTCTGAGCTAATTAGTAAAGATTCGCTGGAGGCACAAAAAGACAGCCCCTGTACAATAAGGGTGGTCTTAAATGGTGGTGGGAGCCGGATTCGAACCAGCGAACTCAAAGAGAACAGATTTACAGTCTGCGTGCGTTAACCACTTGCATATCCCACCATTAAGAAGGCGTGAACTGTAGATCGCTATAACTACTTGCCAAGATCTTTTTTACAAAAATTATGCCTATATTTAAAAATGCATGCCCTTCTTGCACCCCCCATTATAGATAAAGTGTAGGTACTTTACTGTATTAACGGCAGTGCGCTGCATAACAAGTCAGAGGCATTTTTCAGATAAGTGTCCACGGGATGATTAAAGCCTAAAAAATAGATTAATGCTGCAACTGCTAGCATTGGTCCAAAAGGAACCTGTGCACCAAATGCAAGTGCTTGGTCATCTATCGATTCTTCTGCATTCATTGAATCTGCGCTCTTTTGACTAGCTTTTTTATTCCTTTGGATTATTCGCCCAACAATTATTAGTGGCAGTAACAAAATCGAACCGATTAAAGCACCACCAAACATAGCGAAAACCGCCCCCTGCCAACCGCAGAATGCGCCAATAAAACCGACAAATTTTACATCTCCTTCCCCCATTGCCGGCTTTCTAAATACAACCTCTCCAACTACTGCTATCCAATAAACTAAACCGGAGCCAACAAGTGCTCCTGATATCGCTATTAGTGCCGAATGCATACTACTAGCTAGCCCAGCAGGTTGAAGTCCATGCAAACTAGGAAAAAAGAATGATATCACTACACCAAGAATCATTCCACCAATTGAAAAACAGTCCGGAATAATCATATGATCGAGATCAATAAAGGTCGAACAGATTAAAAATGACACATACAACATACCAATGATAGCAACAATTGGCGGATGCACCCACCAAGTGTAGGCAAATAAGCTTGCTGTAAGGAATTCAATCACTGGGTACCGAATGCTAAACCATTCTCTGCAACAGGAAGATCGGCCTCTTAATAAGCACCAACTAACAATCGGTATATTATGATACCACGGGATGGCAGAACCGCAGGCACAACTTGAACGAGGCTGCACGACGGATAGATCTTTAGGTATACGATAAATACACACATTCAAAAAACTTCCCACTATAGCACCAAAGATAAAAACCATAACTGTTGCTAACACAGCAAACTCTAAGTTTATATATGATAGTGTCTCAAGCATTGTAGATGAAATTAAATCAAGTTAACTATCTAAATATTAACCCTTAGAGTATAAACAAAGGAAAGTATAATAAATTCGCAGTTAGACTATTATTCTAAGAAGAATGAAGCAAGGTTTCCGTTGCAGCTTCCAACATCGACCGCTCATCTACTTCAGCCTTCGACCACAACCTCAGAGAATGCGCTCCTTGATGCACCAACATGGATAACCCATTAGCCGCCATAAGTCCGCAAGATTGAGCCTCACGAATTAATTGTGTAGAAGAAGGATTATAAATCATATCATACACTTTCCAATTTGATGGTAATTGACGCACGTCAATCGGCGCAGAATCAGCAAAATCTAAACCAAGAGATGTTGCGTTAATTGCTATGCCTGTTTGTGGCAAATTTATAGGTAACTGGTCGAGGGTAAAAGTCTGCAAACAATCGTCACCGCCTAAAACAGAAAGAGCTTGCACTAATCCAGCTAAACGTGTCGGAGAGCGATTACCGATAAATAATTGATCACAGCCATCTTGTAAGGCTTGTACAGCAGCTGCGCGTGCTGCGCCACCCGATCCAATAATTAGCACAGCACTATCTTTCATAGACTGACCTAAATCAATTTCTAAGCCCCGCCTTAAGCCATATCCATCAGTATTATAGCCGGCATATCCAGACTCCTCACGCAAAAGTGTATTTACTGCGCCCATATACTTAGCATCTGGAGATACACTTTCAAGTGACTGCAGCGCCAAAACTTTATGCGGGACTGTTAAATTTAGACCAATGAAATTACGTGCATGAAAACGAGGAAGTGCATCCAATAAATCGTCCGCAGGAATATCAAATCGATAATATGCCCACTCATTAAAATTAGTGTCTTGTATACGTAATTTATTAAGTGCAGCATTATGCATGGCTGGACTAAGTGAGTGCTCGATCGGAGAGCCGATAACTGCTAAAGGGAAATCAGGAAAGTCCAGATTCTCTAAGTCATCTAATGTGTACGTACGTTTAGTATCCAAAATTATGAAAGTTATGATATCTTATAACAGCTAAAGACAGACTCTAAAAACAAATTCTCACACAAATTTAGATTCGAGAGCCATACAATGCAGTACCTATTCTAATTTGAGTGGACCCTGCAGCAATGGCTTGCTCTAAATCACCAGTCATGCCCATCGACAATTCTTGGAGTGAGATATTAAATTTACTGCATAGATTATCACGTAATATACGCAAATCTTCAAAAGCACGTCGTGCTGTATCGGTAGAGTCGTCGAGAGGCGCAATTGTCATAAGTCCATCGACTTGCAAGCTATCTAACGATAATGCTAGTTCTAAAGCATTTGGCATTGATTCCACCAAAAAGCCTGACTTGTTAGGATCTTTGCCAGTATTGCATTGGAGCAGGACTGGAAGGCACTTTCCTGCCTCACCAGCAAAGCGATCGAGCTTTTTTAATAATTTCAATGAATCTACTGATTGAATCCTATCAAAAGTAACAACCGCCTCCCTGGCTTTATTCGACTGTAAATGTCCGATGAGCTCCCAAAACATCGTAGACTTACAGATTTTTCGCTTTTTTGAGGCCTCTTGCACACGGTTCTCGCCGACAGACATAAGGCCATGTTTTGCAGCGTAATATACGGCATCTACCGGATGATTTTTAGTGACTGGAAGCAAATGGACACTGTCTACAGAACGGTCTGTAGCTTGGCATGCTTTTACGATGCGTAATTGCACCTGCTCTAGGTTATCTTGAAAGGTCTTTAATGAAATCATTACTATTATTAATCGTCAGCTAAGTTGATACTCATATAAGCTAAACTTTTTATTTATTTGATTTTTAATAAGTACCATTTATAATATTACATATGCATGTTGAAAACTTTAAAATATTTACGGATCTAGTGGATAGCGCAAGTTTCTCACGTGCTGCAAAACTAAATGGTATTACACAATCTGCAGTTAGTCAGCAGCTTCGTGCAATGGAAAAGCACTTTAATATTTTGATTGTTGATCGTAGCCAAAAACAATTTCGCCTCACCAGAGAAGGTAATAAACTCTACGATTCTGCCAAAGAAATTATTTATATATATGATAAACTTGGCAGCGAGTTGCAAGAGATGAAAAAGATTATCAGCGGCACAATACACATTTCTACTGTCTACAGTATCGGCCTACACGAGTTACCACCTTACATTAAGAAATTCATGTCCATCTACCCAGACGTGAATGTACGCGTCGAGTATCGTCGCGCTAACATGGTCTATGAAGACATTCTCACAAACTCTATTGACCTCGGATTAATCGCTTATCCGCAAAAAAATAAGCAACTAGAAGTATTACCTTTCCACGATGATGAGCTAATTCTTGCGTGTAATCCTGAGCATCCCTTCGCCCATGCGGGAGAGGTCGACATACAGGAGCTTAACAAACAGAAGATTATTGGTTTCGAACCAGACATACCAACTAGAAAAGCTACTGATAAGATATTTAAAGATTCAAATGTCGATGTCGACTTAGTCATGGAATTTGATAATGTTGAAACAGTAAAACGTGCGGTAGAAATTAATGCTGGTATTGCAATAATACCAAAGACAACAGTTATTAGAGAAGAAGCCCAAGGTTTACTAAAAGTAGTGACCTTTAAAAATCAGACTTATAATCGTCCTCTCGCTCTAATTCATCGTAAAGGTCGCGTGCAAACCCCAGCCATGAAAAAATTAATTAACTTACTAACGAACAAAAAACTGGAAGCTGAAATCTCCGCTTAGTTAGAATAGCTCAATTGACTTGCTTAAGGAATAGTCAGTAATTTCAGCTACTAGCACTCCACGATTACTGTTTTTTAATAATTTGATAATGCATTACTCACGAAAGCTAGCCACATTTTTCTCCTGCATTATTTTACAAGCTTTAGTTCCTCTTCATGCAGATAGCTCCAAGTATTTTGATGCACTGGATATAGTAGGAGGTATAGAAGCGTATAAGCTAAAGTCTAATGGCTTAACAGTACTATTACTTCCTAATGATGTGTTACCGGTTGCTGCTGTAATGGTTACTTACAATGTAGGAGGTCGCAACGAAGTGGCAGGAACAACAGGAGCGACTCACATACTTGAACATATGATGTTTAAGGGCACAAAAGAAAAGAGTGGAGTTAATGGATACTCCCAAATAATGGAGCAGATTGGTGCACGCTCGAATGCTACAACCTACTATGATCGCACAAATTATTACGCGGTATTACCATGCGAGCATGTCCCTCTTGCCATTGAGTTGGAGGCTGACCGCATGCGCAATTTACGTATTGAAGAAGATGACTTAGAATCAGAACTAACCGTAGTTCGCAACGAGTATCAGCGCGGTGAAAATAATCCAGTACGTACACTAATAAAAGAAATGTACGCGACTGCCTTCATGGCTCATCCATATGGACAGCCAGTGATTGGCTGGAGCTCTGATATAGAAAATACCAACGTAGAGAAGCTGCAAAAGTTTTATGATACCTATTATTGGCCGGAAAATGCTACTCTTACTATAATTGGAGGATTTGATAAACAAGCTACGCTCACGTCCATACAGCAATCTTATGGAAATATTCCATGCGCTGTAAAACCAATCCCAGTAATTGAAACAGTTGAGCCAGAACAGCTTGGTCCTAGACGTCTCTGTATTGAGCGAGCTGGAGAAGTAGGTGTTGTCGCCATCGGTTACAAAGTTCCAAGTGGAACAGATAAAGACTGGGCTGCATTAAAATTAATTGAACAAATACTAGGTGCAGAGAAAAGTGGACGCCTATATAAGAGTCTAGATGACAAAGGTCTTGCTAGCGACAGCTTCGTTTTTGCGCCACAATTGCGGGATCCAAGTCTTTTTTTCGTGGGCGCTTACCTTACGAAAGAGACCAGCCATCAAGCTGCCGAGGAAAATATAATAGGCGCACTCAATGCTTTAATAAAAAACGGAGTCACTGAACAAGAACTAGCCAGAGCTAAAGCAGTAATAAAAGCCCAAACAGTATACAAACGAGATGGGCCTTTTGCTGTAGCAAGTGAAATTAATGAATACATTGCAATGGGCGATTGGGCTAGCTACATCACACTGCCTGAACTAATACAAAACGTAAGCGCAGAAACAGTACAGCAAGTTGCAGCCAAGTATCTTGTTAAAAAAAGCTCAACAACTGCATGGTATGTACCAGACAACTCGATTGGAAGCGCCGTTGCTAATAGCGGATTCGTGCGACCAAATTACTACAGAGATCCAGTTAACATAAAGATAATAGACGACATAGATGCGTCTGCATCCACTCAAAACCAACAAACTAATTCTGTAGATTCATCTAATTTATTAGTTGATTTTTCCTCTCATATACAAACGAAGAGAATTGGACCAATTGAGTTAGTCGCTATCGATATGCCCATAGACGATGTCGTTTCTTTTATTGGTAGCTTTGCAACTGGGAAGGCACACAGCTCTTCGTTGAATCCCACTGTAGCTACATTGTGCGCGGAAATGCTCGATCAGGGAACACGTAAAAATGATCGTTTCACGATTGCTGAGTGGCTAGATACTCTTGGCGCTTCTATTCGCTTTGAAACGGACCCGCACAGCCTAATTTTTTCCGGTCGTTTTTTGCGTAAAGATGCTGGAGCTGTCTTTAAGTTACTTGCAGAGCAGCTTCGCGAGCCCGCATTCGATACGGCTGCATTAGATATATTAAAGCGCCGAAAAAATGCGCATTTGCTACAAGCCAAACACGATTTGGGCTACCAGACAAAAAGCGAAATTAGTAGGATGCTCTATCCAATGGAACACCCCAATTATGCCCATTCTATCGACTATCTTATTAATGAGTTAAATACAATCTCAGCTGAGGAATTAAAAATATTCCATTCAAATCACTACGGCACAAAATCTATGCGCCTTGTCTTTGCAGGAGACATTGATTTCCAACAATTGTGTGCCGCAGTTGAAGAAGCCTTTGGTACTTGGGATGGGGGTATCGATTACATGACACAGTACCCACTTCCTAAACCTACAAAATCTGAGACAAAGCAACTCATAATACCTGACAAAACAAGTGTATCTGTTCTGCTAGGAGAATATACAGGGCTGCGACGAACCCATGCTGATTATATTCCGTTCTCTGTTGGCAATTACATCCTGGGCGGAAGTTTTCATTCTCGCTTGATGACAAAAGTTCGTAAAGAACAAGGACTTAGCTATCATATTGGTACAAGTCATCAGGGTGATATATTAACACCTGGACATTGGTCATTAAATGCTACCTTCGCACCATCCATACTAGAAGAAGGTCTAAAAAGTATCGATTCAATCATTCATGAATGGCACAATAATGGAGTCACTGATGAAGAACTTCAGG
>JAYYDJ010000003.1:0-6141 GCA_036160955.1 Verrucomicrobiota bacterium
CCTGGTTATTATGTAGGGGATCCTTGGCAGGACGACAACCTCTGGGAATCTTCACAAAAACAAGCAATCTTTGCAGGATACTGGAAAGCCTTTACCAAGCGTTATGCCCACGTTTCAAACCTCGATCTAAGTTTCAATCTACTCAATGAACCGGACTGGTACGTCACCGAGGAGCAATACGTTTTTGTTATTTGTCAAGCAATCGAAGAGATCCGGGCTTTAGATACATCTCGCTGGATTGTCGTTGATGGGCTACGCTCGGGTCGCCTCCCAATCATGAGTCTTGCGAATGAAGCTCGGGTCGCTCAAGCGGTTCACTTCTACGAACCCTTCGCCTTCACTCATTACAAGGCTCATTGGATTAAATACGGTGGCACTCGCTTACCAAAACCCTCTGGTTGGCCGGCTCCACGCATGACCGAGCACCTATTTGGTCCGGGGCAATCTGTAAAAAATTTGCGCACAGTGAGCCCTATCCAGATTAGCGGTAATTTTAAGGCAGGCAGCTTGATTAAAGTTCATATTGGATGGCTTTATGGAAACTCAAGCCTACCACTCAGGCTAGAACTTAGATTAGATCATCAAGACTCAGCGTCGGGCAGTTTCGAATTTGATTTTACGCATGAAAAAGTGCGCGACCTTGAAGCTGAGCAATCCAGCAATAAAGCTATCTCTGGTTACTGGTACAATCGTGGATGGGAATACAAACTGGAAAAGGACAGCGAGCATGTTAATTTACTTATAACAAGCGGAGATCGAATGAGTATTCGATCAATAGAGATCCAGCATCCAAACAATGACGAAAAGGCAGTCTGTTACCCAGGCTCAAACGAATGGATTGTACAAGAGTCTGAGCTGGTGTACGACGCCGTTGCAAATCACTTGCAAACTAGCTTGTTTTACGACCAAGTGTGGATTCAGGATCACCTTTTGAAGTCCTGGAAACAGCTCGGTGATAAAGGCGTGCCAATAATGGTGCAGGAATTTGGCACTCATAACGGCACGCAATATGAACCAGCGATGGCTTATCTTAAAGATTGTGTAGTGGCCTTTGAAGCACTCGACTGGGGTTGGTCCCTCTACAGTCTGCGCTACACACTAGGCTGGCTCGATAGCGGACGCGTCAACGTGCAGCAAGGTGTCACCGAGGACGGCACTAAGGTAGATTTAAAGTACGAGGAGCTCGTCACCGAATTGATTTCGCAGAAGGCAGCTTCAAATAGCCATAACTTATAGGTTTATTCTGTCTCTAAAGATCTGTGGCAAATTGCTATGCTATATGCTACTGATTAGTGGCGCATAAGTACACACTGAGAAGTAGGAATAAATTTTAGGCAAAACTCCCTTTAAACAAAAAGTTGATAACAGTGCATTGCGTAAAATTACAAATTATTTACGTATAATTACTCGTAAATGTTGCTTATCAATACATTGTGAAAATCTCTTAATAAATACAATATAGATATGTAATTATTAAGTATACGATTATGCTGCGTTACGACTCCATAAAAAGTCTTTTCATTTGCACTTTTAGTCTAACACTTCTGCTAAGTTCGATTTATGCTCATTCCTTTTTAGCAGAGAGCCTAGCCGAGCAAGTAAAGTCAGCCGATGCAACTGCTACTGTAGAACTAATTAATAGTCAGGCGCGCTTCACGGAAGGCACAATCCAAACGCACTTCGTATTTAGAAAAATAGAAGCGATACGTGGCATATTTCCAGCTTACTTTGAAGTCTGTGCTCCAGGCGGAATCTATAATGGGCGGTTCAATGCAGACTCCAGACTGCCAGCTCTAGATATTGGTAATAGCTACCTAATCAATGTAGAAATCCAAGGAAAAAATTTAAGCTTTTACAATACAACATCTGGAGTAAGCAATCTAGCTACTGTCGATTTAGAAACACTCAAAGCAGCATGCGCTGATCTTCCAATCGGCGCAAATCTTAGTGACTATAAAACCCTGCCAATTTTGATTCGATCGGTCACTGAGTCTGGTTTGCTTGAGGATGATAATGTAGCTTACCGATATACTTCTCCTGATAGAAATGAGCCAATTCCTGTGTACGCTGACATCTCAACACGCCCTCCTGGTATAAGCCAAAAAGAAGCTCTAACTGCTTTAGAAAACGCGCTAGATGCTTGGGAAAATAAAAGCAGCTTATTATTTGAAATAGTCGGCACTGAAGTTTTTACCCAATCCGCGGAAGAATACTCTTCAAATCAAGAATACGCGATTCGCGTACAATTTCATGACAATTTTAACCGCATAAGTAACAGCGACTCGATCCTCGCTTTTGGAGGGTCTAGAGTAATCGTTGCTGCTGGTTATGGTGGCACTGTAAAAGGCAGGTCTTTTAATCCTATCACAGATGGATTTGTAGTCATAGATCACAATAAATTATTTTTACAAGATGCAAGCAACCTTGAACAGGTATTGGCACATGAATTAGGGCATGTAATCGGACTCGCACATAGCAGTGAGACTGCTAATGAATCCAACAGTGAGAAGGCTGAATCAATCATGTATTACCTAGCGCACCCTGACCGGCGCGGAGCAATATTAAATAGTTACGATATTAATACCGTTCGAAAAGCTTATCCACTTAATACCCCTCCATATGGATTCGACCGCATTATGTATGCAGTTACTCACTATAGTAATACCACTTTAACCAACCAACAAGTCAATCAAGTGACCCTAGTCGGCTATGACCTACAGGGAGATGCGCTCACCCTGCAAATCGACTCATCTAGCTCTATATTGGGAAAGTTTAGCAATTCAGGCTCAATAATTTCGTACGCTATCGATGGATACTACAATGACTCAACAGTAGATAATATTAACAGTGATTACTATGATAAACTTGAAGCTCGCTTTTCCGACGGCGTACATCTATCTCCTTTTTTCTCTGTACGCATAGTTGGAGTTCGAGGAGACTCTGCACCCTTCGCAGCACCAGATGGAATTCCAGACTCATGGATGACTACCTACTTCGGTAGCGCGGGTGGTTCAAATGCATCATCCGATGAAGATGGTGACGGCTTTGATAACCTATCTGAATATCAACTTGGAACCAATCCTGCCGACGCTAACTCACAATTTAAAATAATTCAATACACCAATCAATCCCTTAAGTGGACCTCACAACCATTCACCCTTTACCAAGTTGAGGCATCCACAAATCTGCTCAATTGGCAAACCATCGAAACACTAAGCCAGACTAACAGCAAAGCTACCCTATCGACTCAATTGCCGGTATCACAAGCTGATGAGTCGATATTTTACAGAGTCAAGCGAGTTCCTTAATAATTAAAAGTAGTAGCTATCTAACGATATAGCTATTTAATTAGCTAAAAGATATTGAGTAGCGCAGTTAAAGAATGCTTGCCCAATGTACAAGATAGTTTGCCATACATAGCAGTAGATAAATAATAACAAACTTTACGGTTTCATTAAACCAGATAATCAGCTATCAAACTCAACTTCCTAATAAGCCGTAAACTAAAATTATATCCCTAAAAAGCACATGCAACACTTCGACTGCGACAAAATTTACTACGAAGGTCCTAGCTCTAAGAACCCACTATCTTTTAAGCATTACAACCCAGATGAGCTCATTGGTGGTAAACCGATGAAAGATCACTTACGCTTTGCTGCGCCCTACTGGCATGTAATGCGTAATGAACTGTCCGACCCATTTGGTGGTGGTACTGCAGTGATGCCGTGGGATGATGGGTCTAACTCTACTGAAAATGCGCTCAACCGCGTCGATGTATTTTTCGAATTTCTCGAGAAGATCGGTATAGACTTTTATTGTTGGCATGACCGAGACATAGCTCCTGAGCTTGGTGACCTAAATGCTTCTAATGCGGCGCTAGATGCAGTCGTAACAAAACTAAAAGAAAAACAGGTACAAACCGGCGTAAAATTGCTTTGGGGCACCGCCTGCCTATTTAGTCATCCTCGCTACTCACAAGGAGGCGCTACTTCTCCGGATATAGATGTTTACACCTACGCAGCAGCGCAGGTAAAGAAGGCGCTCGAGTGCACCAAGGAATTAGACGGACTGGGCTACACTTTCTGGGGCGGTCGTGAGGGATACGCTACTTTGTTAAACACTAATATGAAGCGCGAACTCGATCACCTTGCAGCCTTCCTGCATATGGCCGTGGATCATGCAAAGCATATCGGTTTTAACGGACCTTTCTATATTGAACCAAAACCGCGCGAGCCATCTACTCACCAGTATGATTCAGACGCTGCAGCTTGCCTTAACTTCCTACGTGAATATGGTCTAATGGATCATTTTAAACTCAACTTGGAGACCAATCACGCTACGCTAGCAGGCCATACCATGCAGCATGAAATGACGGTCGCAATTAATGCCGGAATGCTTGGTAGCGTGGATGCAAATCGTGGCGATGAGCTTATTGGTTGGGATACGGATCAATTCCCGACGGACATATATCTGACAACTCAAGTGATGCTCTGTATCTTAGAGATGGGCGGCTTGACTACAGGCGGCCTCAACTTTGATGCTAAGCGCCGCCGCGAATCGCATGAACCAATTGATCTAATACATGCTCATATTGGTGGAATGGATGCTTTCGCACATGGGCTCAAGATCGCTCAAGCGATTCGTGACGACGGACGCCTCGCAGCATATGTACAAGATCGCTACAGTAGCTTTGATAGCGAATTAGGCAGTCAAATTGAATCCGGTAAATCTAGCTTTGCCGCGCTTGAAAAAATTGCACTCGCTAATGGTGAGCCTATTGTTGCAAGCGGCCGACAAGAAATGTTGGAAAACTTAGTTAATGAATTTCTCTAGCGCTGGCTATATTCACCAGTAATAAACGTCCGCTACAGAATCCTACGCTTATTCAAATATGTCCTTAGCGCTTGGTATTGATTCGTCTACTCAGAGCTGCTCGGCTATCGTTATCGACACGGCAAATAGTACGGTCGTCGCCGAAACGATCATTAACTTTGGTGAAAGTCTGCCGCAGTACAATGCCCCAAATGGTTTCATTACTAATTGCATTGCTGGAGAAGTGCACGCGAATCCGCTCATGTGGCTGGATGCCCTCGAGCTAGTATTAGAACAGCTAAGTTTTCAATGTGACCTAACAAAAGTACGCGCAATATCTGGGGCAGGTCAGCAACATGGATCTGTATATCTAAACGAGTCGTGGTTTGATACTGTCAGTTCATTAAATGCAGATCAGTCCTTATCGGCGCAGATTAGTAATTGTTTGAGTCGTCGATCTGCTCCGATTTGGATGGATAACTCTACGACAGAAGAATGCCAAGAAATTACGACTACAATTGGTAGTAGCTCTGAGGTTTGTGCAAAGTCTGGCTCTATAGCTATTGAACGCTTCACTGGTCCACAAATTAGGCGCTTTTATAAAGAAGAAACGAGCGCTTATCAAAACACCGCACGAATACACTTAGTAAGCTCGTTTATTTGCTCTATTTTAAGTGGGGGCGATGCCCCAATCGATACAGGGGATGGAGCCGGGATGAATTTAATGCATCTCGATCGCTGGGACTGGGACCCAGAGCTACTTGCTGCAACCGCTCCAGATCTAGCAGATAAATTACCCACTATTCATCCGGGCACCACCAATATAGGATTCATAGCAGAATACTTTGTTAGTAAATTTGGATTCAGTCCAAACACTCCAATAACAATATTTACAGGAGACAATCCTAGTAGTTTAGTTGGCATGGGTGCAGCACAGCCCGGAAAAGTAGTTATATCTCTGGGCACTTCAGATACTTTTTTTGCAGCCATGCCAGAAGTCGTTGCTGATCCAGAAGGTTGTGGTCATGTGTTTGGTAACCCATTTGGTGGCTCTATGTCCTTGCAATGCTTTGTAAATGGCTCTTTAGCGCGCGAGGCAGTCAAAGATAGATTCAGTTACGATTGGGACCAATTCTCCGAAGCATTTAATCAAACTCCAGCTGGAAATGAAGGGCAACTCATGCTCCCCTTTTTTAGACCAGAAATTAGTCCGCCAATTGAGCTTAATAAACCAAAATTAAAGGGAAATTCACAAGCCTTTGAAAACTGGGAGCAACCCGAAGCTGCGATACGTGCCTGCATCGAGGGACAATTCATCAATATGAAGCT
>JAYYDJ010000004.1:0-25189 GCA_036160955.1 Verrucomicrobiota bacterium
AATTGAAAAAAGTAGCTTATTTACCAAACTTAAATTAAAATTAAGGCAGTTATTAGGTATCGAGCCTATATTCAAAATAGATTTAGAACTTTCTATTTCTGAGCAATCTGGGTGGAGCTTTTTTGCCCCTTTAATAAATAAAAAAAGTATAGTCTATTCAGTGGGTATCTGTGATGATACCGGTTTCGAAGAAGACATTATAAATCTCTTTGGCGCCAATGTTTACGCCTTTGACCCAACGCCCCATTGTCTCGAATGGATTAAAAGACACAAACTACCCGAAAAATTTATCTTCTATCCATGGGCTGCAGCTGGCAAAGACGGTAATATTTACCTCTACCCGCGCTTGACTAGTAAAGGGAAAAAATCAAAGGTTATGTACACACTTATTAGTGAAAAAAAAGATGACGGCATTGAAGTAACAGCGCTTACAATTTCATCGATGGCAAAAAAACTTGGCCACAGTCACATTGATGTTCTTAAAATGGATATCGAGGGTGCTGAATATGATGTAATTAAGAGCCTTATTAGTGAATCTTCAATTAGACCCAAAATGATATTAGTTGAATTCCACCACAGGTTCAAAAGATTAACTAAGCAAAATACGATAGATGCAGTATACCAGCTGCGGCAGGCAGGTTACAAGATTACTGATATTTCTACTACAGGACGCGAAATGTGCTTTGTCTATTCACCATCAAATAAGAATTTGTAAAACGGACAAATTAGAAAAATTTGGCCAATTGAGAAACCTAATCTCCAGAATCTTGCTCCTGCAAAGTGAAAAAGTAATCAAACAGACCCTCATTAAATTCCACCTGGTTAATATTAGTCACCTTTTTCAAAATTCCATCTGAGTAATGCTCCGATTTATGAGCAACATAACACCCATCAACTTTTTTATGTTCCGAGTAATAAACCTCCGATATAATAAGCTTTCCTGTAACAGAATCGATCTCCTCTTTTAATTTAATTTTTAGTTCCTGGTAATGCTCGAGATCGACCCAAATAGAGCTATATTTTGAAATTAAGCTATCATCTGCAATATCTATACGTACGCACGGACGACCTCTAATTGAACTGAACTCAATAACTGTTAAATCGGTCAAGTAATCTTTCAAAGAGTAAAGCAGAGTATTAAATGCACTTGAGTCAGAAAGCTTACTTAAGGTTTCACCTTCAATCTCAACAATTTTACTTTTACCATCATTCTGAAGAATTCGATGCCATCCCTTTTCGCCATTATATACAACGTCACTTCGGGTGTCCCTAGATGAGAGTTGCACTCTCATTTTGTTGGGACTTTTACGATAAAGTCTAAAGTTACTTTGCGAAGAACCGTCATCAGAGTAAATGACCATGTCACCAGTTACAACTGCAGATTGTAATCTGCTGAGATTGTGGAGTCCACCATTGTGTGTAGTAAAATTTCTGAATACTTCGTGCACACTCGGTAAGTCGTTTAAATTCGAATTGTAATTCGTGCTTTTTACTTGCGCATAAGGGATCGAATAGGCGAATAAGAGAAGCCCAAGAGGTAGAGAAAAAAATAATAAATTTCTTAAAGAAAACATGAGTAAGTGCATTAAATTGCACCAATAGTAAAAAACTTAAAGTTAAATAATTACTCCGCTTGAGAGAAAAAATCTATAACTGTATTTATAATTGTATCTACATCCGCTAATTTTCCATCGCCCTCATATCCGCAGGCAAGTTGACCACATTGAGGCTCTATAAAATGATACCCACGCTCTCGAAGTAGTGAAATATTTGCCTTAGTAGCATTGTGCACAAGCATTTTACCATTCATTGCAGGTGCAATCATTGTTGGCGCTTGAGTCGCCAAATGAATAGAAGATAATAAATCAGGAGAGAACCCTTGAGCGAAATTTGCTATACAATGAGCGGAGGCTGGAGCGACCAGCAGTAGATCTGCTTGGTCTGCTAACTCTACATGGCCAGGCTGCCAAGACTGCGCTTCTTGCCACAAATCATAGGATGCTGGGTTACGGGCTAGTGTTTGCAGGGTAAGTGGTTGAATAAACTTGCAGGCCGATTCAGTGAGAACTGGAAAGACATTAGCCCCTAAATCAGTTAGGCGACTGGTAATATCTGCTGATTTGTAAGCAGCAATAGACCCTGTAACGCCTAGCACTACAGTGCGATCGACTAAATTAGATTTTAAACTACACACGATTTTGAATAAAAGACAGCGCGCAAAAGCATCAAGTGCTAAATAAAGCTAGCGGGATACATCCAGTCATTACGAAATACACTTACTATCTACGAAAATATATTCTAGTAGCTGTAATAAAAGCGCTTAGCACATGCCCTAATTACAAAAAAACTATGCAAAATTGGATTCAATAATGTGAAATGCACGCTTTATTTCCTAAATAAACATGTTTGTATGTTTTTAGAGTCAGCACAATCCATGCAAACTGGAACTATCACAAAATATAATGCTTTTAAGCAAATTGATCTACCGGATCGGAGATGGCCGAACCGAGCGATTGAATTTGCACCAACTTGGGCAAGTGTAGACTTAAGAGACGGCAACCAAGCTCTTGCTATACCGATGACGGTAGATGAAAAAATTGAATTCTTTGAATTATTGGTTGCCCTGGGATTTAAAGAGATCGAAGTTGGATTTCCATCTGCTAGCGATACTGAATTTAATTTTATTAGACGTTTAGTAGATGAACAACATATTCCTAACGACGTTACTATTCAAGTACTCGTTCAAGCAAGAGAACACCTAATACGACGTACATACGAAAGTTTAGTTGGCGTAAAAAGTGCAATCATACATTTGTATAATTCGACATCCCCGCTCCAAAGAAGGGTTACTTTTAATAAAAGTAAGAAGGCTATTAAGGAAATAGCTGTAGAAGGAGCTAAGCTTATTAAAGAATTAGTTACAAGCATCCCTGAAACAAAGATACGCCTACAGTACTCTCCGGAGAGTTTCTCTGATACCGAAATAGAATACGCTTTAGAAGTGTGCGAAGCGGTCATGGATATTTGGCAACCTAGTGAGAATAATAAAATAATACTTAACTTGCCAGCAACTGTAGAGGTCGCGACCCCAAATGTGTATGCCGATCAAATTGAATGGTTCTGCCGCAATATGAAGGAGCGAGATAAAGCAATAATTAGCCTTCATACTCACAACGACAGAGGAACTGGTATCGCTGCTACTGAGTTAGGCTTAATGGCAGGTGCTGACAGAGTCGAAGGTACCTTATTTGGTAACGGCGAGAGAACCGGAAACCTAGATATCGTCACTGTAGCTTTAAACTTATATACGCAGGGTATTAATCCGAAATTGAAACTCTCAAATTTAGATTCAATTCGAACTATTTACGAACGAATAACAGGCATGAACGTTCATGATCGTCATCCATATGCAGGCGACCTTGTTTTTACCGCATTTTCAGGATCCCATCAAGATGCTATAAAAAAGGGGATGAACTTACGTACTAAAGAGATTGCTGGCGAAGGCGCTCTTTGGCAAGTGCCCTACCTACTCATCGACCCACAAGACATTGGGCGTGATTACGAAGCTATTATTCGAATTAACAGTCAGAGCGGAAAAGGAGGCGTTGCTTATATACTTGAGCGAGATTTTGGATTGGACCTTCCTAAATCTATGCATCCGCAAGTGGGCGAAGTAGTCAACGCTGCTGCGGACCAAAATAGTAGCGAATTAAATTCTCAAGAAGTTTATGCGATTTTTAAGAATGCCTACGTAAATATATCGAATCCACTCGAGATGAGTGCCATAGAGCGAGAAGACCCACTCAAGAACGGAGAAGTGAGCGTTGAGGCAAAAATTATCTACCTTGGCAAGCAATATACTGTAGCTGGCCAAGGCAATGGTCCCATTAGTGCCTTTGTTAATGCCCTTGATCAGTTCGGATTGAAGAGTTTTAAACTTGTCGATTACAGGCAGCACTCCATCGGTTCGGGCTCAAAAACAGAAGCTGCTGCCTATATTCAAATACAAAAAAGTGACGGAGAAACCCACTATGGATGTGGCATAGACCCAAATATAGAAGTTGCTGGATTGAAAGCTCTCATCAGTGCATTTAATCGTATGGAAAAATCTTAACTGCTATGAAGTTTTTAAAATATCATGCACTGGGTAATGACTACCTTGTACTAGACCCAGTCGATGCGACAACGCTTCCAGACACAGATACATGCATTCGTATCTGTCATCGAAACTTTGGTCTTGGTTCAGACGGCATTCTGTACGGACCTATCGCTAGCAATACTGCTGACTTCGCATTACGCATCATTAATCCAGACGGTTCGGAAGCTGAAAAAAGCGGTAACGGACTTAGGATTTTTGCTCGCTATTTATATGATTGTGGTAAAGTCGGTATAGAACCTTTTACTATTGATACATTGGGGGGTATAGTGACTTGTAAAATCAGTAAAGGTGCTGATTTAATATCTGTGGACATGGGGCAAGTTACTTTTGGCAGGGAGGCAAATCAAACAGATACAAATAAAGATACCGAACCATTAATAGGTGAAACTATAGAAATAAATGGGACTAATTACACTGCATACATTGCTGATATAGGTAACCCGCATTGCGTCATTCCTTTAAAAGAAATTTCACAACAAATCGCTTGCACTGATGGAGCATTGATTGAAATCCATCCAAACTTCCCGAATAGGACAAATGTACAATTTCTTAAAGTAATCGATCGCGATAATATTCAAATAGAAATTTGGGAGCGTGGAGCTGGTTACACCCTAGCTTCTGGCTCTAGCAGCAGTGCTGCTGCGGCTATAGCTCATCGCCTAGGGCTTTGCAATGAATCGATTGGTGTGCATATGCCAGGCGGTGAAATTCACATTGAAATAAGCTCAAAATACGCGATACGTATGAGTGGCTCAGCAACACGTGTTGCATCAATTAACTTAGATATCGAAGCACTAAAATTTTAACGCAAACCCATATATATTAGGGTCTTGTAGTATAATTAATCTACTTTGATAATCACTAGACCACCCTTATTCATAAACTTAAGCTAGCACAGCTGGTTGATTCAAACTCATGCAGTGTAGAGCGCCTCCTTCTTCAATAAAGATACGACAGTCAAAGCCAATGATTTGTCGATCAGGAAAACAATCAGCTAGGATTTTAAGAGCATTCTCATCCGACTTAGCTTGTGCGAAGGTCGGTACTAGTACTGCATTATTGAGGACTAAAAAATTCAAATAACTTGCAACAAGAGTCTCTCCATTCATTTCAACAGGAGCAGGAAGTGGTAAGCTTACAATATTAAAAGTTTCTCCATTAACATCTGACATTTTTTTGAGGCGGCTTCTATTTTCCACCAATAATCTATAATTCTTAGATTCTTTAGATGCTGTAGCTACAAGGATACTATTTGTCTTAAAAAATCGTGCTACGTTATCAACGTGACCATCGGTATCATCTCCGATCAGTCCCTCATTGAGCCAAAGAACCGTATCAATTGATAAATCTCGCTTTAATAATAGTTCGATTTGTTCCACCCTTTCTGTACCTAAACGATTTGGATTCATTAATACAGCTTTGGTTGTCAGTAAGGTTCCAGAGCCGTTACTGTCAATCGATCCACCTTCAAGAACCAATGATTTACGGTTAAAGCAACGGATTTTTAATTGATGAGCAATCCATGCAGTGGCCGCATCATCAAGTGATTTGTGCGGAAATTTATTACCCCATGCATTAAAATTACAATCAATAGAAACAGCATATTTCCTATTCAAACTAAGCATGAAAAGCGGCCCAAAATCACGAATCCATATATCATCGGTTTGGTAATTATAAAGAAGGATATTTTTATCACTTCCTGCTTCCACTAGCAAAGCGCGAAGTTGAGCTTGATGTAAATTAGGGCATAAGATCCGCACCTGCTGAAAACGCGCAACCAGAATATATAAACTTACTAGTTGCTCACGTACTTTATCAATTCTTTTGGGCCAGATATCTTCACGAACAGGCCAAGCAAACCAAACGGCTTCTTGTGGCTCCCACTGTGCAGGTAAACGGTAACCCAGTGAATTTGCGTCTTCAAGATGCAGTACGCTCATAACCAAATATTTAACCAACAAGAGATAAATTTACCCTTTTTCTTGATCCAACATAAGTTCAGAAATACCCGAATAGGAGGCTACTCGGCGATCACGAAAGAATGGCCAGTCACGACGCGTTTCTTCCAAGCCAAGCAGATCACAATCTGCGTAAACGATAGCATCTGAATCTGCAGAAGCACGATCCATAACCTGCCCATAAGAATCAGCAATGAAAGATTGTCCCCAAAATTCAATTTCTGACTCTTGACCAACTCGGTTAACTGTAGCCACATAGCAGCCATTAGCAACAGCATGACCGCATTGTATGGTTTCCCAAGCATTATGCTGAGCAATTCCAAGATCGCATTTTTCATTCTTTAAGCATCCAATCGCGCTAGGATAGAAAATAATTTTTGCACCTCCCAACGCAGCAAGGCGAGCTGCTTCAGGAAACCATTGGTCCCAACAAATAAGGACCCCTATCTTTCCAAATGCTGTATCCCATACCTTATAGCCGAGATCGCCTGGCGTGAAGTAGAATTTTTCTTCAAATCCAGGATCTTGAGGAATATGCATTTTGCGGTATTTGCCTAAATAACTTCCATCAGCATCTAATATAGCAGCAGTGTTATGATAAATCCCAGAACTACGTCGCTCAAATAAAGAGGCGATCAAAACAACCTCTAATTTCTTTGCTAGCATAGCTAGCTTGTCAGTTGTTGGGCCAGGTACAGTCTCAGCCAAATTAAAATTTTCCGAGTCTTGAATCGTACAAAAATAAGGCAGGTTAAAAAGCTCTTGAGTGCAAATAATCTTTGCTCCGCCCAATGCAGCCTCTCGGATACGTCCAATGGTATAGGCTAAATTTACTTCTTTGCTACCTTGATCGTATCCCTGTAATAAAGCAATTCGTATAGAATTATCCGATACTTCGATCATGTAATTTGATTATACTATAGGATTAACTCGAGGACGAGTTTGCTCATAAGCGTAAGCATATCTCAATTAGACAAGCACTAGTAAACGACTTTGTTAAGAGGGTACTCAACAATTCCCTCAGCCCCATGAGCCTTGAGCGCTGGAATAATTTCACGCACAACTTTTTCGTCAAGAATAGTGTCAATCGCAACCCAAGACTCATCTGCTAGACGATTAACCGTCGGATTTCGCAAAGCAGGTAAATCCTCCAACAGCTCATCCAACTTTGCCCGCTCGACATTAAGCTTTAGGCCTACCTTACTCTTAGCTTCAAGAGCTGAACGTAGGAGCATAGCAATGCTGTCAATCTTTTTGCGTTTCTCGGGGGTTTCCCAAGCTGACTTGTTTGCAACAAGTACAGTATTTGTGAACATGAGCGTATCTACTATACGAAGTTTGTTAGCGACTAGTGAATTACCAGTCTCTGATAGATCAACTATAGCATCCACTAAATCAGGAACTTTCACTTCTGTCGCACCCCACGAAAACTCAACCTCAGCATTCACGCTATTTTTTTGTAAGTACTGCTTGGTAATGTTAACGACTTCAGTGGCGATACGTTTACCTTCTAAATCTTTAACAGTTTCGATCGCCGATTGCTCAGGAACAGCCAAAATCCATTTCGAGCGACGGTTAGAGGCTCTGCTGTATACCAAGTCACAAACTTCAACTATATCTGAACCATTTTCACGTACCCAGTCCTGTCCGGTCAGCCCGCAATCAAAATACCCAAGTTCGACATAACGACTGACTTCTTGAGCGCGTACAAAACGTCCATCAAGTTGCTCATCGTCAAAAGCTGGACGGTAAGATCTGGAACTCTTGGTAATCTGAAAGCCTGCCTTAGCAAAGAGATCAACAGTGGCATCCTCTAAACTCCCTTTTGGCAAACCAAGCATAAGTAATGGTAAATTTTCCATAATATTCTATACGTGCCACATGCGGTTAAAGTCACAAGATTTAAATTAATCAATTGTTCGTAGAATGTAAAAATTCAAATTGTAAAAAAAACTAGTTTAACTAAATTAAATATTAGTTAATTATAATATATAGAAATTTATAGTAACAAAAAATTAACGAATTAAACTCCCGACTTATGAGTAACCAATCAAAACCTCTCGTCGTTATAGTCGAGGATGAAAAAGATATGGCAACTATGATTGCCACCCAACTCGAAGTTGCTGGCATGCAAAGCCAAATATGCCACGAGGCTGCACACGCGCATCGCTTTTTAAAAAATAATTTTGCTAATCTATTATTATTAGATCTGCACCTGCCCGATAGCAGTGGATTTTCATTAATGGAAAAACTTAGAAATAGTGGAATCGAGGTGCCGATAATATTCCTTACAGGAGAGAATACAGAAGTTAAGAAAGTTAAAGGTCTTGAGATGGGAGGAGATGATTATATAACCAAACCATTTGGATTTCCAGAACTAATAGCTCGCATCCATGCTGTACTTCGGCGCGCAGAAACCTCTGGCGATGCGCTGATCACCAAAAACGCCTCCACAATGGACGAAGAGTTTGAATTTTGTGGGGCTTCTATTAATCCGCATCGCCTCGAAATAGAATTCCCAGACGGTGTTACAGAAAAAATTGGGCGTAAAGAACTCGGCATTTTTGCCTTTCTTGAAGCAAATCCAGATACAGTCCTAACACGCAAAAATCTAATTCACTCAGTATGGGGAATGCATGCAGATGTTCGAAGTCGTTCATTAGATCAATACATAGTTAAAATTCGTGATTTATACAAAAGACATGGCTTATCTACAGATGCCTTCCGAACCGTGCACGGAGTTGGCTATATTTACGATGTTCATTAGATAATGAATTAACCGTACAATTTTTTATTTTGAACTGCTGAAGTAAGACCCTAATGATAATACCCGAAAATGATCATCAAAGATGAAGAACTGCTCAAAGAGTATATGTTATAAATTTTGTATTAGATTTTTGCTACTTTAACAAGTCTGTATTATATTGCATCGGCTAAATAACATAAATCTGCAATTTAGTCTTATCGATGCTACTGTTGTAGCTATTTATTTTATAGCAGTACTTAGTGTCGGTTACTACAACACTAAAAAAAATCGTAATTCCGAAGATTTCATTACTGGCAACCGACAATTGCCTTGGTTAGCAGTGCTTGGATCGCTGGTGGCCACAGAGGTGAGTGCTTCTACATTTCTGGCTACCCCAGGCGTAGGATTCTCGGAGAATATGAACTATTTGCAAATGGGGATCGGTTCGGTGATTGCACGAGTCTTTATTGCATGGTTTTTTCTTGGGGCATTTTATTCATTCAATAGCCTAACAATATACGATTATCTTGGTCAACGGTTTGGGAATAAGACGCGTTACTGTTCTTCTGTATTCTTTATTCTTACACGATTATTAGCCTCCTCAGTAAGGTTAATGATTGCTGCAACAGGATTAAGTATAATCCTTGGTTGGTCATTTGTAGCATGCCTTATTATATTAACCGTAATTGCAATTATCTATACTGGAAAAGGTGGTATCCGTGGTATCATCTGGACAGATGTGCTGCAAGCTATTGTCTTTATTGTCTGTGGCCTAGCAGTATTAACCTTTATTGTTAACAGCATAAGCTACTCTACAATTATCGAACTTGGTACAGCTGAAAATCGTTTTGAAATATTTAGACTTTCACCACAAAGCGCGGCTTCTAATACCGTAAAATGGTTCAATGACCCTACTTTACTGTACATTGCAGTACTCTTTGGTTTTTTAAGCACTACTGCGGCCTTTGGCACTGATCAGGATTTAACACAGCGCATGCTTACTTGCAAAAATGTAAACCATGCAAGGCGCAGCGTCGTAATAAGCGGACTTATATCTCTACCAATAGCTGCACTATTTCTAATTATCGGAATCTCTCTTTTTGCTTATTATCAAGTGCACGTCAGCACTCACTTAACCGTCGGACCAGACAAGGTTTTTCCATGGTTTATAGGTAATGAACTGCCTAGTGGGCTGCGTGGACTATTGACAGTGGGTGTACTTGCTGCAGCAATGTCTAGCCTTGATTCAGCAATGGGCGCGCTAAGCTCTTCTGCATTGGTGGATCTATATAGGCCAATCGTGAAAAGCCATTCTAATGTAAAGAGTGATCTTTGGTTATCGCGAGCTTTTATAATAACTTTCGGTACCCTTCTAGCAATCATCGCTTTACTGCTTAAAGATGCTGAAGGATTTTTATGGCTTACATTCAAAATAGGAAGTATCACATATGGATCCCTCTTAGGTATCTTTTTACTAGGTATCTTAAGTCAAAGTGGCAGTGACTCAGGTAACTGGATTGGTATGATCAGCGGGGCAATATTATGCGGGTCCCTTCTTATAATGATAGAAAAAGCTGTAATACCACTAGGATGGACCTGGCTTATACTTATAGGCACTGCTTGGACATTTTTCTTTTCCTATTGCTGGCCAACAAAAAAGCTTCACGAAAGTAATCGTAAAGCTTGAAGTGGTTTTGTAATGTACTATTAAGTATTATACTTATTTAGGGCAACACGAAGGAGCAATAGCACATGAATCCTTAGACTTTTCTTTCTTTGCAGAACTCGAATCGGATTGACTATCAGAGCAATCAGAACTTGCTGCGGCCTTATCATCGGATTTGCTACCACAACCTCCACAGCCAGCGCTGGCAACAGCAACAGCTGCAAACATTAAGAACGGTATAAGAAATAATTTTTTCATAATAATTTTTAGTATTAAATAGTAATATCTAGATTTTACATATAGACCATAAGCTGTAGTCGTCAAATAATATATATATATTTTTACTGTAACAACGTAACCTTGTGAAAGATTTCATAAAATATGCCCAACTCCACTCTACCTTGGTTTGATGGCGATAAGTTTCCACTCTTTCTAGCGCCTATGGCGCGCTACACAGATGTAGAATTTCGTCAATTATGCAAAGACCAAGGGGCGGATGTCATGGTAACAGAATTTGTTCAGGCTGATGCAATTATCCGAGGCGATAAGCGACTATGGGAGACTGTTGATTTTACACAATCTCAACGGCCAATGGGCATTCAAATATTTGGTTCAAATCCTAGTTTGATGGGACAAGCGGCTCGTCTACTGGTCGATCGTATGCAGCCAGATTTTATTGATATTAATTTTGGATGTCCTGCTGCTCGCGTAATTTGTATGGATGCTGGTTCTTCTATGTTACGTAATTTGCCAAAATTAGCTGAAGTAACACAAGCCGTTATTAAAGCAGTACCTGAAACGCCGGTGAGTATTAAAATTCGTATTGGCTGGGACAATACTAATATTGTCGCACAGGAAGTGGGCTATATCGCACAGGATTTAGGCGCTCAAGCACTCGCAATTCATGGGCGCACCAAAGAACAAGGCTACAGCGGTGCAGCAAACTGGGAGGTTATTTCTGAAGTTGCTGAAAATCTGACTATTCCAGTAATAGGCAACGGAAATATCACTTCTGCGTCAGAGGTACTTCAACTTCGTAACACTACTAAATGTGCAGGCTTGATGATTGGTCGAGCTGCTTTGGGCTATCCATGGATATTTAGGGATATCAAGCATACACTACAATACGGGAATGTTCCAAATCCGCCCTGTATTGCCGAACGATGGAAAACTATTATTAATTATGCTCGAAATATTATGAGCCGACCCTTTCGAGAGGAGAAGCACAAGGACCTTCGTTGGATGAGACCAAAATTTATCGCACTAACCAAGGCTATGCCAGGCTCACGTAAAATTCGCACTGAGCTTGGCACAGTTGAACAATTAGCAGATTTACAGCGCATAGCGGCAGAGCATATTCGTATTTACAGTTGAGGGACTCAGAAAGACTCTACCTCATAAATATTTTCACGAAATCAAACTACATTTAATGAAACGACGAATACTATTTCTTTGTATGGGCAATATCTGCAGATCACCAGCAGCGCACTGCATATTCCAAGAACTTGTAAATTCTGCTGGCTTAAGCAAAAATTACGAGATCGATTCCGCTGGTACCTTACACTTTCATGAAGGATCACCTCCAGACTCTCGAATGCAAAGGGCACTCCGAAAGCGTAATATTCCAATATTCGGTCAAGCGCGTCCTATAGTTGAGGAAGATTTATCCTACTATGATCTAATTCTTGCCATGGATTCTAGTAATTTAATAGATGCGAAAAAACTCGATCGAGATGGTAAATTCCATAATAAAATTAAGCTCTTCTGCGACTACTGTACATCGAGGGAAGAAAAAGAAGTTCCTGATCCATATTACGGCACAGGTGATGGCTTCGAGCATGTACTCGACATACTCCAAAACGGTTGTACTAATTTGCTTAAGTTAACCAACTCAGTTTGAGAAAATGGTTCCTGTAGCACGTAAACGAGTTTCTGACTGCTTGACAGTTGGTGACTGCACTGCCACATGAGGTTCTTTGCTTTTAATTTAAAATTAATAATTAGCTATGATGGCATCCCCAACTGAAGTTCGAAAAGGCAAAGTCCTCGATTACCAAGGAGCTCCTCACCTAGTACTCGATGTCCAGCATCGTAACCAAGGTCGTCAAGCCGGCTTCATGCAAATTACGATGCGAAATTTAAGTACTGGTTCTTCAACTAACACAAAAATTCGAACAACTGACAGCGTCGATATTCTGCACACTGAAAGCTTAAAACTTGAGTACAGCTACATCGATAGTGACGGATATCACTTTATGGATCCAGATAGCTTTGAAGACATCATTCTTTCGGAGAAACTAGTTGTAGAAGCGAAAGATTTCTTAGTCGAAAATCAGAGTTACAGCATTTTACATGTCGACGATAAACCGGTTCAAATAGTTCTTCCCGCTTCTGTAGAGATGAAAGTCGTCGAATCGCCAGAAGGCATTAAAGGTGATACTGCTTCGAACGTACAGAAACCAGCTACTCTTGAAACAGGATTAACTGTTCAGGTTCCCTTATTTATAAAGGAAGGTGAATTAATTAAGGTGAGCACCGTTGAGCGTACCTACCAAGGACGTGCTTAGATGAACTTAAGCAAATTGGGACAAAGAGGATAATAAACAAATATTAGTTTTATACTACCTACCCGCTTTGATTTAAACTAAAAACCCCAAATTAAAAATCAGAACTTAACAGTTAGTAATAAGCCAACTCTAAGCAACACGCTCAACAATTAATTCTGGAGGGTTTGGCCGTTTTGGAGCCAAACGATAGGCAGTTTTAAGATACTCAAGCGCTTCTTCCATTTTTGCTTCATCGTTATAATGGATCATCATTAGTGGTTCCCCCTGCTTAACCTGAGTACCTACTTTCTTAATTTCTGATACACCAACGGCAGGATCATACTTCCCGTTTTTGCGGAGTGCTAGTTTTTGAACTCCCTCAGCTATCATACCAGCATTAATAGTATGTACGTAACCACGCTTTGGTGCTGGCAATTTACGAACATGTTTCGCGGTAGGAAACTTATCAGGGTTATCAATCAATGAAGTATCACCACCTTGAGCGGCTACCATAAGCTTAAACTTTTCCAAGGCAGTACCATCTTTTAAATGCCGCAAAACTGTTTGCTTCGCTGAAAGAGTGGACCCCGCCACTCCTGCTAATCGGACAATCTCCATACCTAGTTTTAATACTAGCTCTTGAAGATCCTCAGGGCCTTCCCCTTTCAATAATTCAATAGCCTCCTTAATTTCAAGACCTGTACCAACTGTGTCTCCCAAAGGCTGGTTCATGTCAGTGACGAGCGCAACACAGCGACGCTTCATAGAGCGGCCAACACGAGTTATTGAACGAGCCAGTTGCTTCGCTTGCTCTAAATCTTTAATAAATGATCCATTACCCCACTTGACATCTATTACAAGCCCTTCTGCGCCCTCAGCTAGCTTGCGGCTCAGTACAGAACCAGTAATCAGAGGCAGGCTAGGAATTGTTCCAGTCTGCTGACGCATCTTAAATAAGATCGCATCTACAGGAGCAATTTCTTCATCCTGCTGTATGAAGGTACAGCCAACTGATTTAAGCTGTGCCTTAAATCCTTTAAGGTCCAAAATAGGATTAAAGTTCGGAATAGATGATAGCTTGTCTAAATTACTAATTACATGCTCTTCATCAACTCCGTTCATGGTCGGCATTACTACCCCACAAGCTGCTGCAAGCGGAGCCAATACTAAAGTTGTCTTATCGCCAACACCGCCTGTTGAGTACTTGTCAATTTTAGGGCGCGCAATTCCGGTCAAATCAATCACTTCACCAGAAAGCATCATTTCTTCAGCAAATACTGCAGTCTCCTGTGCCGACATGCCTTGGAAATAAACCGCCATCGCTAATGCTGCTTGTTGGAACTCCGGTAAATCTTCGTCTAGTATAGAGTCGACTATATAACGAATCTCTTCGTCAGTAAATTCTCCTCCATCGCGTTTCTTTTCGACCAAATATGTAAAAGATGGCTTAATAAACTTACGAGCGCTAATAATTTTCTTTCTCATCAAATCTTAATGTGAACTGTTAAGGTACCTTTGAAATAGGCATAAGCCTTTAAGTATTAGTCGATTAAGAGGCAACTTGTCGAGCTTAAAATACTGCTCCTTGAATGTTATATACTAGATAATAAGATTGAATTAGACTGATGATGAGAAATATTTTTAATAATCTCTAATCTTGTTATCATATGAGGGCTTGACCAAGGCGCCGTAGGTTTTTCTTTTGCACTATGCTGGTTCAGTTAAACCCAATTAAAACTATCGAAGTTGCACTACAAGAAGTTGCATCGCGTACAACTGGCTTTGATAAGAAATTTAGTCCTGGAGTACGTCTAGCCGACCCAAAATTTGGTGACTATCAAGCAAACGGGGTACTTGGATATGCAAAAATTACACAGGAAAATCCTCGTAAATTAGCCCAAGCGCTCATTGATTCCGCCAACAATTCTGGGCAATTTGGCTCGGAAATGGTCGGTCTCTCACTCGCTGGCCCTGGCTTCATCAATTTTAAACTTACTGGAAAATTTTATTGGCAGTGGCTGCAAAAATTCGCAACTACCAGCGATTTCCAATTAGGCGCAGGTCACATAAAGAAGGATCGTCGTATAGTAATTGACTACCCCAGTGCGAATACTGCCAAACAAGCACATATTGGACATCTTCGTCCAATGGTTATAGGAGAAGCGATCGCACGCCTTCTAGATTTTTGTGGAGCAAAAACAACTCGCGATAATCATATTGGTGATTGGGGTACTAATTTTGGCACTTTAATTATGCAAATTAAACGTGAGCGCGTTGAGCTAGATACATTAGGGGGTGATGCCTTAGTAAAGTTAGATCAATTATACAAAGATGGCTCTGCCTTAGAACTTAAGCAGCCAGAAATTCGAACCACATCGCGCAATGAATTAGTTAAACTACAAGCAGGCGATCCAGAAAATGTAGCACTTTGGCAAAAAATAGTGGATATTTCTAAAGTAGCTTTTGAGCAAATATTTGAGCAATTGGGCGTATCTGTTAATATCTCTTTAGGGGAGTCCTTTTACCAAGATAAGGTTGGGCGTGTATATGAAGAATTATCAGAAATAGGCCTAGCTGAGGAAAGTGATGGGGCACTAGTGGTTTGGCATGATGAAGTGAAGAAATTTTCGCGAAATAATGAGCGCCCCTATCCTTTCAATATTCGTAAAAAAGATGGAGCCTCTAATTACGCTTCTACAGATCTAGCAACAATACTGTACCGTGCAGAGACCTATCGTGCACAAGAGGTCATTTATCTTACCGATGCCCGCCAGAAAGACCATTTTCAGCAACTTTTCTTAACTACTACAAAATGGTTTTCTCAAAAGAATTACCCTTTGCCTTTAATGCGCCATGTGTACTGGGGCACAATTTTAGGAGGAGATAAGAAGCCCTTTAAAACTAAGTCTGGATATACAATAAAATTACAGGACTTACTAGACGAAGCAAAGGAGCGAGCGTTTCAGGTCGTTACTCAAAAAAATTCGAAATTTAGCGAATCGGAGCGTCGCAGAATTGGAGATATAATTGGCATTGGTGCTCTAAAATATGCAGACCTCTCATCAAACCGCACCCTAGACTATGAGTTTAATTGGGATCGGATGTTAAGCTTTGAAGGAAATACCGCCCCCTACTTGCTGTATGCTGTAGCACGTATTAATAGCATTTTTCGTAAAGCTAATGTAGATCCTGAGAATTTACTTAGCGAAGCGAGCCCGCTTGAGACTGCACACGAATTTGCTCTAGCTCGAAAATTAATCGAATTTGTTCATGCTGTGGAACTATCCTTAAATGACTTAAGGCCGCATATTCTATGTACTTATTTGTATGAGCTGGCTGGCTGTTATAGTAGTTTCTACAATTCTGATAAAGTGGTGGTGGATTGTTCTGAGGTGCGAGCACGACGCTTGCTGCTTTGTGCTCGTACGCGAACTGTTCTCAAAACAGGATTAAATCTACTTGGAATTTCTACCCTAGAGAGAATGTAATTACCTAAAGCACCAACGGTAATGCATCGAAGACAGTAACTCACCTCCTTTGGCAGTGACACGTATAACATCTTCAATCCGGCAAGCTCCAATCTCAGGATAATATAATCCAGGTTCCACGGTGATTACGTGACCCGAGCGCAATCGGTTGGAACTAGTAGAAACGCTTGGATACTCATGCACATCTAAACCCAACCCATGGCCTGTTGAATGAATAAATCCAAAATAGTTGTCACCTCTACGTTCAGTAGCAAATCCGCGCTCAATAAATACTCTAGAGGCTGCATTGTGAACACTAGCCCCACTAACGCCAGCTTTAATTCGTTCACGTGCCGCTAATTGAGCCTCTCTAACCGCCTTAACCAAAGACCTTTGTGCATCATTAGCTACACCCTTTAAGAACGTTCGAGTCATATCTCCATGGTAACCAGTTTGACGTACTCGTGGGAAGACATCTATTATAATAAGTTCATTTGCTCGGAGTGGGCCAAATCCAACCTGATGGGGATCACACGCCTGACGTCCACAAGCAACAATAGTGTTGTTCGCTACAGCACCTTTACTAAGACAAGCTTTGTCGATTACTTGACGTAGCGAATCGGAAGTCAAGGTACATCCCTTATACTTAATTAGTTTACCTTCAATACTAGCCATACGAAGAACTTTTTCTGCTGCTCGTATACCCGCAGCACTAGCAGCATTACCTTCCCTAATAGCTTGTGCTTCGTCGTCGCATTTTATTGCGCGCTGAGGAAAAAACAGGTCCTTACATATAGTAATTTTTACTCCTAGCACCTGCAGCCTTGCATAATATATAGCAGGAAATATATCGGGAATTTCTATGCTTTTACTAATCTTATATCTACTAAGTATGTAATAAATTAATTCTGCTGGACCTACTTCGCTTACCTCTATTTTGAGCAATTTAGATGCCTCTATTTGAAGCGTCTCTAAAAAATAAACTGAATCGAGCTTAGATTGCTCTTTTACTCGCCGATATTCTAATCGGTTGACCACAGCAAAACTGCGACCCCTAATCACTCCACAAAGAAAAGGGTCAGGGATAAAAACACCTGTTAGATAATATGCATCAGCCGATTGCTCCGAGCTAGTAAATAAAAAACGAGCTTTTGAGGATTTACTTTTCATATATGAATATTGTCCTTTGATTTGTTGCAGGTCACTATTTAACTTTAACTCTTATAAATTGAAATACCCACTAGAATCCATACGTGTGTTATTACCAAAGCTATTTATATTTAGTTTGTTTCTGAGTGCTTGCAATCCGGCAACTAATACACCTAAAGCAGATGCCACCAAAGATACTTATTTTCCTATCTCCATAGGATCACAAGTAGCTTATCTCCAATTAGCTCTTAACGAACAAGAGCGCCGAAGAGGTCTTATGTACAGAGAAAAGTTAAACCCACATCATGGGATGCTATTTGTTTTTGAAACTCCAACGCAGCAGCATTTTTGGATGCGCAACACAGAAATTGCGCTTGATATCGGATATTATGATGTATTGGGCCAATTAAAAGAGATCTGTAAACTTTATCCACATGATGAAACCTCTGTCTCTTCCCATAGAGAAGACATAAAATTTGCGATAGAGATGAATCAAAACTGGTATGAATATAATGGTATTAGGATCGGTGCTCAAATTGACCTAGAAGCATTGCAAGAAGCAATTCGCAAAAGGGGATTATTACCAAGATTATTAGGACTGTAAGTGCATGAAAAGAATTACAAAAACACGAAATCAGTTACGAAGGCGCAGAATAACAATCCCAAAAAAAGCTGGGGCTTGGAGCTATGCCTGTTTATTTGTTATTACAATTACTGGATTCTTTCCGCTGCTACTTTCTCAATCAGTTTGGTCCAAACATGATCATGTAGAGCGAAGTGCTTATACATCCGACCAAAAATGGCAGGATGCATGGAAAATTGAAAGTCTTCAAAAAAATGATCCGTTAAGCATCACATCTTATTGGATTGAACAAGCACTTCCATTGCCAACAAGCATAGTTCATTATGGGATCAACATTACCTTACACCTAATTGCTGCGATTCTAATGTTAAAAATGCTCCAGAGACTTGATCTACATGGGGCTTGGGCGGCGACTATGGTCTTTGCAGTCCATCCGACCACAGTGCAAACGCTATTCTGGCCGGGATATCGCCACGAGATAGTGGGGCTGATTGCAATTTTAACCGCTTTCAATTGTGGGATGGGTAGAGGTGGTAGGACATACTATATAAAGTATGTTTTGTTAACAGTAGTTGCATCTATAATACATCCTGCAGCCTTAGTTATTCCTTTTATTTCAATACTTTGCAACTTCAAGAAAGAATCCAAAATAAGATTAGAGCATATTAATTATTTTCTACCAGTGCTCTGCTTATGCCTTTTTATCGGGCTATGGATAGCTGGATCGAACAACAACGAATTTCGCAGTTCTGCGGATAATGAACTCCTCCAAACCGCGGGACAGAATATAAATTTCTTCTTTAAGCAAGCATTCTTACCGATAAATCCCTCACTCTTTTATAACATCAATATAAAAACTACTTACACACCTTCTACAGATATTTTTCTACTACCATTTTTAGTTTTTATTCCCTTACTTTTAATTGCTACTTTTAACCACCATAAGGAATGGGCGCGTGCAATTATATTTGGCCTACTTAGTTACTTATTACTCTTAATTCCAGGCCTGATTACTAGAGGCGCATTCATAGACGGAGCAATAGCTCACGAAGATCATTTTCACTATATAGCATTACCGGCGATCATTTCATTAATAATATGTGGAGCAGCAAATTTTGCACATCGAGTAAAAGGCGCTGTAATATTGGCATGGCGTACTGTTATGCCTATCTTAATAATTGTTGAACTAACAATAACAGCATCTTTCGCATACTCAGTTAGTAAACCTGAAAAGATGTGGAAACAAATAATTACAACATGGCCAGAATCTACATTACCTAAAATCGCGTATATTGATACATTAACAGTCAACAACAATCCAAATATATCCAATGGGGTGCTAATTAATTTACTAGAGGAAATATTAGAAAAAGAACCTAATAATGTAAGTATTCGTATTATTTATGCTGGAGCACTACGCCAAGGGCGTGAGTTTGGAAATGCATACAAACAGTATCAGCGCGTACTGAGAGAGTCTGAACCAAGCCAAGAATTTATAAAACAAGCAATTGATTTTTACGAACAAATCGGCAAACAATGGGAAGCAGATAAAATTAGAAAACTCTTGAAATAAGTAAAAACACGCATAGAAGAGCGATTTTAATATAAAATACAAAATCATGAGCGATATTAATACACCCAAACTAGCGACTCTCGCTATACACGCAGGACACGATCCAAATTCAACAGCTGGCTCGAGAGCTGTTCCTATTTATCAAACCACAAGTTACATGTTCCGTGATTCAGAGCATGCAGCGAAGCTATTCGCACTAGAAGAGTTGGGTAATATCTATACCCGCATCATGAATCCAACAACAGACGTTCTCGAAAAAAGAGTCGCTGCGCTAGAGGGTGGAGTCGCTGGATTAGCTCATGCGAGTGGACAGGCAGCTATTACCAGTGCCATTCTAAACATTGTACAAGCTGGAGATAATATCGTATCTGCCGCACAACTTTACGGGGGCACCTATACACTATTTAAATACACACTTCCAAAACTAGGGATTGAAGTACGTTTTGCGGACGCGGAAAAACCAGAAACATTCGAACCACTCATTGATGATAAAACCAAAGCTATTTACGGAGATACTGTTGGTAACCCTAAGCTGAACATATTTCCTTTTGAAGAAATATCTGCAGTCTGCAAAAAACATCAGTTACCTCTTATCATCGATAACACTGCTGCTTCTCCTGCCGTGTGTCGGCCGCTTGAACACGGCGCAAATGTCGTTGTGAATAGTCTAACTAAATACTTAGGGGGGCATGGTACTAGTATTGGAGGCATTGTCATCGATGGTGGTAATTTTGATTGGGGTAGTGGTCGTTTCTCAGAATTCACATCGCCTGATCCTAGCTATCATGGATTGGTTCATTGGGATGTATTTAGAGCATTTGAGCCAGCAGGCGGGGCCAACATAGCATACATAATGAAGATGCGGTTACAGTGGTTACGAGATACTGGAAACTGCGCCTCTCCTTTTAATTCATTCCTTCAAATTCAAGGAATCGAAACGCTTCATCTTAGAATGGAGCGCCATTGTAGTAATACGCTAAAGGTCGCGCAATTTCTTTCACAACACTCACAAGTTAGTTGGGTGAATTACCCAGGATTAACTGACAGCCCACACAGACTTGCAGCCGATAAGTATTTTGACCCACAAATGTTTGGCGGACTATTGGGCTTCGGGGTAAAGGGTGGAAAGGAAGCAGGTGCAAAATTCATTGATAATCTCAAAGTATTTAGTCACTTAGCCAACATAGGAGATGCAAAGTCTCTAGCTATCCATCCAGCCACTACTACGCATCAACAACTAAGTGAAGAACAACAAGACTCAGCTGGAGTGACTCCTGATTTTGTTCGTCTCTCTGTTGGCATAGAAGCCATTGAAGATATTATAGCCGACCTAGATCAAGCACTGATAGCTTAAATAGATTTATTAATGATAGGCGAAGATACAGGGCTCCGCCATTTTCAGTGTAGCTTGAAATAACTTACTTAAATGTATTTGTTAACCTAATTTATTGCACTAGAGGAAGTACACCTGGATAAATCCCAACTAATATAATAGCTGCAACAATTATTGCTAGTACTACACTGTCTGCAGTTGAGAATTCTACAGTGTGGCTAATTTGATCGCCACTTTCTACTGAGAAAAAGATCTCTCGCATCCATGTAAAATAATAGTATATAGATATTACAACCCCACATATAGAAATGAATAGCAGACTGTACAATCCAGCCTGAAAAGCAGCGACTAATAGAAACAGTTTAGCAATAAATCCACCAAGTGGAGGTATTCCAGCTAAAGAACCCAAACCAAAAGCGAGCACGCCGCCAAGAAATGGCTGGGTGCGCGCAAGATCTCGATAATCATCCAACTCTTGATTAGCATCACTACAATCTGCTTTAATTGCCATAACCCCAAATACTGCAAATGAAGCAAATAGGTAATTGAATAGGTAGAATAATACAGCGTAATAGGCCCATGGCACGACAAGTGAAGCGACCACGCCCACAAGCAAATAGCCTGCATGCGCGATTCCAGAGAGCCCCATTAAGCGCTTAACATTACGCTGTGATGTCGCTGCAATATTTCCAAATAAAATCGTCGCTCCAGCGATCAATGATAGCAAAGGTATTAGTATTTCGCTGAGCGCAAGAAACGGCCCATTTACTAAGACTAATAAAACACTAAAACCGGTAGCTTTAGAAGCAACAGCAAGGTAAGCAGTTACAGGCGTCGGAGAACCTTGGTATACATCAGGCACCCAAATCTGGAAAGGAAATGCGCCTATCTTGAAAAACAATCCAGCTAAAACTAATAAAGCCCCCAACTGAACTAAAAAATTGGATGCATTTAGCTCTATAAACGTAGATAACTGATTATAACTTAAAGAATCCCCAGTAGCACCGCTGAGCAATGGATTACCTGCGACTCCATACAATAGAACAATACCGAAAAGCAAAAGTGCAGAACTCATTGCCCCTAAGATTAAGTATTTAAGACCGGCTTCCAGTGATAGGGAACTTGTACGTCCGTAGGCAACAAGCACATAAAAAGCCACCGTCACAGCCTCTAGGGCTACAAACAGCATTATAAAATGACTACTTTGAACCAAAAGCATCATTGCTGCTGCTACTATTAAAACTAAATGGTAAAATTCTGTATGTGCTAAAGTATGCTTAGAGAGATAAATTCTTCCTATATAAGTGATGAATAATGCACTTAATGAGAAGAAAAACCGCATCCATTGAGAACTGGAGGACTGCTCAATGAGTCCACCAAACAAGACATCCGAATTAGGCTCAATATCTATTGCATAAGAACTACAAATCAAAACAAGAATAGCCAGTTGTCCGATGATCGATACGCAGTAAATCCAATTGCATTTACCCTTTGGCAAAATAATATCGGCAACCAAGAGTATAAGAGCAAGCAAAGCAAGTAGCACCTCTGGGAGTAGCACAATCCAATCATTTGAGTTAGTAAGCCCGCGTAAAAAATCAATGAGGAGGTCATTCATTAGTGTACCTCCTCCAATTGAATTTTACTTTTGGGCTTTCTATCAGAATTTCTGATAATCGAATCTCACTTGATGATGGATACGAAGCAGAAAGCTCATCATTGGCAGCATCTGAAACTACTCGTGGGAAAATACCCAATACAACTAAAGCTAAGATTAAGATTATTGCTGGTAGCTTTTCATAAATCTCTAGGTCGCGAATCAAACCAGACTGTAAACGCTCAGTAAATCCACCTCTTGGTTGTCCAAAAAATATATTAGCCGAAGCGCGTAAACCATAAATAGCTGAAATTATAATACCGATAGCCGCAGGAAGAACGACCCACCGAGTTGGGGCACTTTCTGCTAATGCAACAAATATGGTAAACTCTCCCCAGAAGTTACCAAAACCAGGTAAACCAATGCTTGCCATGGTAGCTGCAATAAAAAATGCTCCTAAAATTGGTGCTTGAGTCGCAAGACCTCCCATATGTTGCATATTTAAGGTCAAAGTGCGCTGATAAATACAAGTAGAAAGCATGAATAGTAAGGCGACTGAAAGACCGTGAGCAAGTAACAGTAGCAAGACTCCTCCAGCACCAACAACGGAAAAAGTCGCAATTCCAAGAAATGCATAACCCATATGCATCACTGAGCTGTAGCCTAACATCAATTTAACATCACGCTGCGCTATAGTGATGAAGCCAATTATTAAAATATTGGCAAGCGCTAGCCAAATAATCCAAGGGAACCAATGTATTGCACCTAATGGTAATAGTGGCCATCCTAGTTGCAAAAGCCCGTATAACCCAAATTTTTTGAGTACTCCAGCATGTAACATAGCTGCTCCTGTTGGAGCTGAGGCATATCCCTTTGGCGCCCAACTATGAAACGGAAATAAGGAAACTAAAATTCCAAAACCAAAGAGTAATAAACCAAAGACATTATTCTGAACCGTCTGACTTAAAGGATTTGCGACTAAATAACTACGTAATTCGAGCAGTGAAAATGACTGCGCTCCGCTAGATATATAGAGTGCAATTAATCCTAACAAAGAAAGCATAGCTCCTAGCGTAAGATAAATCGTCATCTGCAATGCTACAATACGACGATTAGACCCTCCCCATATTCCAATCATAATAAAAGTCGGAATAAGTGCGAACTCATGGAAAAAATAAAAGAAAAATATGTCAACTGAAGCAAATGTACCTAGCAAGCCAGAGAGCATAAACAAGAGTAATGCCAGGTATACATGCGATCGGTCTACTTGTGAAAAAATCGCATATACTCCTGCAGAAAAACCTACAATACCTGCTAATAAGAAAAGCGGCATTGAGACCGCATTGAGACCTAAATGTAAGTAAATGCCTATCGATTGAAGCCCAGTCGGAAGACATAATTCATAGTTGTAAGCACCTGGATTTGCCTCAAAAAAGCAGGCTAGCAACACGGCCACAACAAGCGGATAGCCAAACCCTAAGGCACTTATCCAACATCTCGTTGCTTTATTTAAGAAAGCCCCAAAAAGTAGGAATGCTCCGACCATCAAAGGTACTAGTATTGAAGAAAGTAAAAGCAATGAATCTAGGTCGAAAGTACTCATAATATTCTGGTAGCCATCCGATTCATTAGAAGAGACCAAAGCAAGCAAGCCACAGAAGTAACATTCCTGCTAAGAACCAATATACATAACTGTGTAAATTCCCAACGTGTAAAGATCGCACAAACATACCCAATAGACTAATGGCACCAGCACTACCCCTAATCAATAAGCCCTCAATCAAGAGTAAATCTAGAAGATTAAGAAACCGCGCTACGCGTTGCTGCACATCTGCTACATAAAAGTTGTACATCTCATCAAACCAAAGTTTTGCATGCAAGAATTGGAATATTGGTAGAAAATTTTTCTTTAGACGATCCTCGCAAGCGCCAACTCGATAGAAAGATAGTGCTCCCAAAAGACCGATGATCCATGCAGCAGTACCAAGCTTGATGACAAAATAGTGCATCGCATCATAATGCTCAGCTAAGTGCAAATGATCTACATCATATCGTATCAACCTGCCTAGTGAGTCAGGCCATAGTTGCAAGAATCCTCCTGCAATTGAGAGCACAGAGAGAACGACTAAAGGAAGTAATAAAGTCACTGGACTTTCTTTAGCATGAGAAGCCGCTTCAGAATTAGGAGTTCCGAGGAATGCAATCCAGAACAAACGCCCCATGTAGCCAGCAGTTAAAAATGCGCCTAATACAAGTAAAACAAATATCGGTGTATTTGTAAGTCCACTAGCTATCAAGATTGCATCTTTAGAGTAGAAACCTGACATTCCATATACCCCACACAGAGCCATAAGTCCGATTGCAAAAGCTATCGAGGTAACAGGCATACGCTTGATCAAACCACCCATCTTG
>JAYYDJ010000005.1:0-32262 GCA_036160955.1 Verrucomicrobiota bacterium
AGCAAAGCGGTCCTTTACTCCTAAAAAGTCAGCATAGTAAATCTGAAACTGTCCAACCTCATCGCAGTAAGCAGGAGTAATTCCGCGACCGGTAGATCCTCGAGCCTCAATTTTCAATGTATGCACGCGGTAGTCTTCCCAAGCTAGATCAAGCAAACGATGACTTAGGTCGGAAACTTGGCAGCGCTCGTCAATGGATAAACGACTTAATGCCTCATGACCATGAGCGGAGGCATAAGCACATTCCCAGATGAACTTTCGCGGGTCGGCAACGACACCTGCACCGATTGGCAGGTGGGGAATATGTGGGTCAGCAACACCTCCTGGCAAAAGATTGAGCTTTAAGCCAGCAACGGTATGGCCTGAGTTGGATCCACCATTAACTTTCATTACTGCGGCTACTGCATCTTGCCGATTCGTTCTTTCCCGTAGCTCGTTAACAATTTCTAAGATGACGCGGCCTTTACCCTCATCTCCTGTAGAAATTCCAGTATCAGCGATCAGTTGCGAACTAAATGGAGTTAGCATGTAAAAATTTGTTAATTTATTGTAGCAATTAAATGTGACGTTTATTCCAAGTACGAGTAATGGCAATTAAACTGTACCGAAGTGCAATTAAATAAAAGTTCATTTGCCGCCATCTCTCAGAGTGTCGCTAGTCTTGACTGTGATGACATCATGAGGAGCAGATTCCCTCTGCCCGGCAGGACTGACTCGAATATATCGAGCTTTTTTACGCAATTCCTCGAGGTTCGCCGCACCGAGATAGCCCATCCCAGATTGAATGCCTCCGACGAGTTCTCGTAAGACGCCAGAGAGTGATCCAGCTGCTTCCTTCAGTGCTTCGATGCCTTCTGCAGCTACCTTAGTTGCAAGCTCTTTTTTATCATGTCCATAACGAGCGGCAGATCCATGTTGCATGGCAGCGGTACTTCCCATGCCTCGATACTGTTTATAGAGTTTGCCATCAATTTCAATTATTTGTCCTGGCGCTTCATTACAGCCTGCCAGTAGACTTCCGCAAATAACTCCGTCTGCTAGAGTAAGCGCTTTGACCATATCTCCTGATTTCGTGATACCTCCGTCAGCGAGTATAGAGACGCCTTTTTTGTGAGCCGCTTGAGCTGATATATACAGTGCAGTCATTTGCGGAATGCCGACGCCTGCGACGACACGTGTCGTACAAATAGAGCCGGGTCCTTGTCCGACTTTAATTGTATTTGCACCTGCCGCAGCAAGGAATTCCACGCCAGCAGCGCTTGTAACATTACCTGCGATAAGAGTCAGATCTTTAAACTGACTGCGTAAGAGGCTGATCGCTTCGCCAACACTTTTGGAGAATCCATGTGCTGTTGAAACAGCCACAGCGTCGATGCCTTCATCAACTAGCTCGCTGACATGCTCTACAATACGATGCTTGTCGAGTGAACCATCAGCTTGCCTGTGGGCAACAATCGCTGCTCCACAACACAGGCGAAAGTCAGCATCTCGTGCAGGCTTGACCGATTGATGGGATTCAGCGTCTATGCGTTCTATATCGCTTAATGTAAAGAGGCCGCGTAAATGATCTGCTTCATCCACTATTAGTAGCTTATGGATTCCTAAGTGATCGGTGAAGAAACGGTCAGCAGCTTGTATCGGATCTTGAGTTATTTCTTTTTCATAAAGTGTATAGACTTGTTCGCGCGGGGTCATCGCTTCGGATACAAGACGATCGGCATATCGTGCCTTCACGACGCGGCCAGGCAGTAAGCCAAGCAGTTTGTTTGAATTATCAACTACTGGAAAAGTACTAAAACCAAAACCGCGGTCCTTTATGTAGTCTAGAACTTCACTAATTCGTTGGTTTGGGTAGGTTTTAATGGGCTCCTGTATAAATCCATGAATATGATTCTTTACTCTTGCTACCTCGCGCACTTGCTCTGAGTCACTCATATTATAGTGGATGAGCCCCATACCCCCATTTAAGGCCATTTGTATTGCCATCTTTGATTCGGTTACAGTATCCATATCCGAAGAAATTATCGGAATCTGTAACTCTAGTGATGGAGATAAGCTAGTAACGAGGCTAGTTTCTCTGGGTAATACTTCAGAATAGAGTGTTGCTAAGGAGATGTCGTCGTAGGTGAGACCCGTGGGTAAATTACTTGAGAAAAAACGATTCCCTGGTAAATAATATTCGTCGTAATTTTTGGATACGTCAGCTTTCATGTACTGAATCCATCAAAAGATTATCTTTTCTCAAGTAGAAAGAACAGTTTCACTTATGCTAGGCAAATTTTCTTTTAAGGCTTACAGGCGGACCTTTCCCTCGCCACACCAGACATCTACTTGCCTTTGGAGAGAGCGTGAGGGATACATTGTCCGTATGGATCAAGGTGGCGGCCGTTTTGGGTATGGAGAAGTCGCTCCTATTCCGATTTTTGGAACAGAAACGCTTTCTGCTGCAAGAGAATTCTTGGAAGCGTTCGTCCAAGACCCATCTATCGAGTTACCCATTAACTTACCGTGTTGTTGTTTTGGGGTATCTAGTTCGAAGCACAGTAACAGTGCACAGCGCCGTGATTACTCAATTGCTGGCCTTCTGCCAGCTGGACATAAGGCGTTGGAATTAGCTATAGAAAAAGTCGCAGCTGGGTATCGTACTTTAAAATGGAAGGTGGGAATACTTGATCTGCTAGATGAGCAGGCAATCTTATATGATTTGTTTAAGAAGACTCCACATACAGTGGTGTTTCGTTTAGACCCAAATGGCTCTTGGAGCGAGCAAGAGCTTGTACAATGGATAAATTTTTTGCAGCCTTATCGACACAGAATCGACTTCATCGAGCAACCACTTGCAGTTAATAAGGAGTTAATTATGGCAGACCTAGTCCACCAATCTGGATTAGCGATTGCATTAGATGAGTCCCTTAATGGCTCGCAGGCTGCTCGCTGGCTATGTGAATGGAAAGGACCATTAGTTGTAAAGGCTCCTCTCATGGGTAACTTAGATAGTCTAGTTGAATGTTTGCGCCCAAGAGCTAAGCAAATAGTTTTTTCTTCTGTTTTTGAGACCGGTGTCGGTCTGCTAAATACTTTAGAGTTGGCAGATTCTATGCCAGAGATGAATCGAGCGATCGGCTTTGATACTTCAATATTTTTAGACAAACTTAATATTACCATGGATAGTCCGTTTTTAAAAATTTCCGACCGTATAAATATTTCTCCCGATTACATATGGAAGCAACTCCCAGATTTAAGTTAAATGAGCTAAATCGCGATTGGATTGTTGGCATTTCAGCGAGCTCATTTTACCGACGAGTTTCACGAAGGATAGATAAAATAGCCGCATGCTCCGCTGGGGAATTAAACCGTGGTGTATTGATTGCCGAAATAGACCCTGTTAAGTTTTCTGCGGCATTTATGGCAGCCTTGTATCTTAAAGTACCCATTATTTTGGCGAATCCACACTGGAGGAAGAGAGAATGGCAAGCGGTATGTGACCAAGTTTCTCCTGCCGTGGTTTTTGGTCAATGTCCACGTCTGTTTTTGGAGGGGCAAGCAAAAGAATGCACGCGCCCACATTCAATTCTTATTCCTACCGGAGGCAGTTCAGGTAAAGTTAAATTTGCCATACATAGTTGGTCAAGCCTTGTGACGGCCAGCCAAGGTTTAGCACAATTTTTAGAGGAACAAACCCTTCATGCATGCTGTATGCTTCCATTATATCATGTGAGTGGAATAATGCAGTTAGTTCGTAGTTGGACAACAGGCGGGCACTTATCTTTTATATCTTTTAAAGCCTTTCTCTTAGGAGAACGCCCAGATTTCGACAGCCATACTTTATGCCTGTCGCTAGTCCCGACTCAATTGCATCGGTTAATACAAGATCCAAGTGCACACGATTATTTGAGTAGAGTTCGCGCTATATTTGTGGGCGGCGCAGCTATACAAGCAAAATTAGCTGAGCAGGCATGTATGTCTCGCTTACCAATAATATTTAGTTATGGTATGACAGAGACAGCAGGGATGGTTACAGCCTTGCCAATCGCTGACTTTCTGTCGGGTCAGCTGTCTTCTGGGCACCCCTTACCTCACGCTACGATTAAGGTGATAGCCGAGAATGGTAGGACTTGTTCGGTTGGCTCAATCGGTAGAATCCAGATTCAAACGCGAGCACTGTTCTTAGGCTATCAAAACTGTAATAGTTCTAATTATAATACTACTACTTTTCTAACTGACGACCAAGGATTTGTGGATGAGCAGGGAAAGCTTCATGTCCTTGGTCGAATGGATCGTATCATTAATAGTGGCGCGGAGAAAATTGATCCGAAGGAAGTGGAGTCGGTACTTTTGGAGTCTAATTTAATTAAAGAAGTGCTAGTTGTGGGGTGGCCAGATGCAGAGTGGGGAGAAAGGCTGGTCGCTATATATACCTCAAGCAAGCAAGTGCGGAATGATGCAGAACTTGAAAGTTGGGTGCGAAAAAACTTAGCCGCTTACAAATGCCCTAAATCAATGCTTTGTGTGAGGCGTTTGCCGTTAAGCGAGAATGGCAAGATTCTTCGTAGAGAACTAAGAAAGCTAATTATTAACGCCTAAAGAATAAATCCATCTTTAGCTATACAGATGACAAATTCTCCTTTTTGGTTGGCTTGCGCGATAAGTTGACGAACTTCATATGCAGGACCGCTATACACCGTTTCGTGCTTTTTTGTGAGCTCACGAGCCACACAAATACAGCGATCTGGTCCCAAGGAGTCGACTAAATCATTAGTAAATTTACTAATGCGGTGGCAGGATTCATATGCTATAATTGTGTAATCGAAATCTTTATAGGACTGAAGAAATCCCAGGCGAGCTGCTCGCTTAGGAGGGAGAAAGCCCGTAAATAAAAAGCCATCACTGGGCAGGCCAGAGATCGAAAGAGCCGTAATTGCAGCGCATGGCCCGGGAGTACTTGTAACATTAAGACTACGCCGGCGACATTCACGCACTAATCGAAAACCAGGGTCGCTAATTGCTGGTGTGCCTGCATCTGAAACTAATGCTATCTCTTCGCCTGCATCTATTCGTGCTGCTAGTTTTTCAGCCAAATAGCACTCATTTTCATCACGGTAGGAAATTAAGTCTGGGCGATTATCAATAGATAGCTTTGCTAGTAGCTTACCGGTAACTCTGGTGTCTTCACAAGCAATACAGTCTGCCGACTTTAGTGTGTCGTTGGCACGTTTAGTAATGTCTCCCATATTTCCAATGGGCACCGTAACTAATGTTAGACTCCCTGGATTTTTTAGTGATTTCATGTTTTTTTGAAAAAGGGTTAGGCTTTAGGAGTATTACGATTCGAGCTATTTATATTTTTTGAAGTATTTTTGATGGTTTTTATATAGTAGTGTAAAAATTTAACCCTTACTATAAAAATACAAGTTTGCTTTACTTAGTTATGCCGCGCCATTTTCTACTTTTCTTTTGCTGTTTTGCGTTCCTAGGTACTGGTGCTTACGCTGAGGAGGCAAATGATACAGGAAATCTCTTGCATGCAATGGAAACTAGTAGTCTAGACCGGAAGCTAAAGCGGATTCTTGATGATTATTATTTAGAGAGTTTTGGCGGAATTAAATTATGGGCAGAACTACAGAGTTTACAAACCATTGGTGAAATAATCATCAATAATATTAAGATTCCATTTATCGCTTATAAAAAAAAGCCTAATTTATGTAAGATTATTTTTAATCCAATGTCTGAAAAGCGTTATATACAAGGATTCGATGGTCTTAATGCTTGGGAATGGAATACGTATGCGTCTACTGGTCCTAGCTTAATGACTGAAAATAATGCGCGTAGTTTTATATTAAGTTCGAATATGGGGGATCAATTGCTATATCCTCAATTAAGTGGTAAAAAGATAGTAATTCTAGGACGTAGACTATTAGAAAATGGTCAATTAGTTCGGGATATTCAGGTGACACTGACCGAGAGTATAAGCATTACTTATTCTTTGGCAGTACGCCAATCGATACTTCTAGAAGAAACACAGAAGTATTCCTCAGATAATAGTATCGAGCGGATGGTTTATTCCGACCATCGGACTGTCGACGGCGTGCAGGTAGCATTCCGTAATGATGTTTATCTCAACGAAAAATTGAGCCATTCGATACGATTCAGGCAAGTTCAGTTTAATCCCGGACTCATTTCCTGGATGTTTTCCATGCCCAAAGGATTACACCCGTTGATTGGCTCTGCTTCAAATGGTTCAAATCGATTTGAGTTTGAGTCAAACAGTGAGATACTTATTGGTAGTGGATTGAGTGATGAATTAAAATTGATCCCGAAAAGTTCAATTAGAGCCTACTCTGACCTTACAGACTATTTTAAGTTACCAAGAGCAATACAATCCGAAACAAAAAACGGATACCTTGAAAATTAGCGAAACCCAGGCGCGCCGTGCTCCCAAGATTTCGGACGTCCCCATGGAACCGATTGCTCATCGATATCACTGTCAAAGCATCCAGTTAGAAAGAGGGCAAAAAAAGCTGAGAAGAGTATAATAAATACGCGTTGGTTCATAATAATGCAGGATAGTAAGTTAACGTAGTATTCTAACTACAGTGCCGGGATTTAGTTCTTTATTATTGGCGCCAGGCATAATATTTGCGATGATGTAGTCATTGGTTATCTTAGTCAGTTGTACATTTGCTATAGATTCATAATCATTAACTAGATTTAGTTGGTCTCCAATACTCAAGTTTACTCCGGGCGCCGCGTTTAAAATAATAATACCACTTTTAGGGCTAGCCGTCGCAATTATCAGTTCTTCTCCTAATATTCCTGAAGAATTTTTGCTGGTTGGTTTGCTAGCTATGATTGTTCGATTTGGGTTGTTTATGGGTTTAATATTTTTTGATTGAGCTGATTCTAATGCGAGCTCTAGATTCAGCTTTTCGCCCTCTAATTCTTCTACGCGATTCGTGAGTGCAGTAAGCTCTCCAGACTTATCGATAGTAGCCATCTCTCGCTCTGCTTGGATGAGCTTGCCCCGTGCATTTTTTAGATCGACCTGCAAATTATTTATTTCATTTTGCGCCTGTTTTATTTGAGTCTGATTTCTTGTGAGCTCTTGTTTGGCGGTGAACATCTCAGAGCGGATTGAATCTAGGGTAGCTTTACTGCTAGCTAAGTCTGCACGTGATTGGAGTAGATTTTTATTAAGCTGAAGAATTTCATCGTTCGCGGCACTAAGTTCTATTTGCATATCATTTTGAGCTTCAACAGAGCGCGTTAATGCAGCTTCTTTTTCCTCGAGCTTCCCTTGGGCGATAAAAAATAGAACAGAGGCACTAATGGCTGCAATAATGGCAATAATTCGAAGAATAAGTGATAGGCTTTTCATATCAATAGAGAGAGTGTGATGATTTATTTTATGCAGTAAGTGGTGTCTTCTATGGAATTATTTATATAAGCATAGACGCCTCGATTGTTAGATACTAGACGGTTCAATAATTTAAAAATCAATTCCTTTTGCGGTTCAAGACCCAACTTTATAGAGAGTTCTGCTACAGTAAGTGCTTTGTCAGATTCACGAAGTTTTTGTAGTACCTGCTTTTCTAAATCGAGAATAGCTGCAGCAGCTATCTTTCCAGCTTCAACACCGGGTTGATGATACGCGTTGATGTTGATTAAACTAGCGTAGAATCCGACGGATCGCTCAAACAAAGCGATTAGCTGTCCAACCGACTCGGGGGTAACTTGTTGAATTGTAATCGTGAGCGATTGTCTGCCTTTCTCGTGTAGCGCATCACGTGTTCCAAGGTAAAACCCTTGTAAGAAATCTCCAGAGGTGACGTCTTTCTCAACTTCCATTGAATCTGTTTCACGATCTTTGAGTACTTCTATGAATGTTACAAAGAAGTTATGGACTCCCTCTCGAAGTTGTTGCACATAGGCATGTTGATCTGTAGATCCCTTGTTTCCGTATACTGCAATGCCTTGATTGACAGTCGCCCCATCAAGGTCAAATTCTTTGCCTAGAGATTCCATCACTAGTTGTTGCAAGTATTTGGAAAAAAGCATTAAGCGATCTTTGTAGGGTAAGACTACCATATCTTTCTTACCAGATGCATTTGTTGCGCTAAACCACATTAGTGCAAGCAGCGCAGCAGGGTTTTTTGAGGTCTCTTCGATCCTTGTTGCTCTATCCATTTGGGCTGCACCCGCTAGCAACCCATCGATACATATACCTTGAAGTGCAGCAGGCAGTAGGCCGACTGCTGCTAATTCAGATGTTCGACCACCAACCCAGTCCCACATCGGAAGTCTGGCGAGCCAGTTTTCTTTTTTAGCAACGACATCCAATTTTGAGCCTACCCCTGTAATTGCAATCGCATGTCGGGCAAATGAAATACCATTTTTTTGATATGCCGCTTGTGCCTCAAGCATACCATTGCGAGTCTCAGGAGTGCCACCTGATTTGGATATTACAATGACTAGGGTCTTTCCTAGCTGTCCATCGAGCAAATCAAGCGTCCGATCTATTCCATCTGGATCGGTATTATCAAAAAAGTAAGGCGATAATTTATCCTGCTTAGGAGACCCTAGCGCATCCGATACAAATTGGGGACCTAGTGCGGATCCCCCGATACCAATAATGAGGAAATTTTTGAAATTTCCACTCGTGCCAGTTATTACGCCATTGTGTATATCTGCCGTTATCTGCTTAATTTTTTCTAGGCAGCTATCGATTTCTAGACGCAGTTCGGAGGTTGGTGCCAAAGATGAATTCCTTAACCAATAGTGACCAACCATACGATTCTCATCTGGGTTAGCAATTGTGCCAGCCTCTAAGTTGGCCATTTCTCGATATGCTTTCTTCATGCGGTGCTGCATGTCATTTAAAAAGTTATCGCTAAAATTAATACGACTGATATCGAGCGCAAAATTGAGCTCTCGCAGTTCGAGATAGTATTTAGAGAAGCGTTCCCAGGTCATATTATTTATGATCTAATTTAATGTAGGATTCTAAAAAGCAAATACATGCTAGGGAAGATATTTGTCGGTTACAGCCCCTTCTGAGGCTGAGGCAACTAGAGCAGCGTATTTACCAAGTACACCGCTTCGCTCGCCGGCGCCGGTAGGCTTGAAGGCTTTCATTCGCGCAGTAAAGTCAGTATCATCTATAAGTAAACTTATCGTATTTTTTACTGCATCGATTTCGATTAAATCTCCGCTTTGCACTATGCCGATGGGGCCACCTTTAGCAGCTTCTGGACATATGTGTCCGACGTCGAATCCATGGCTGCCGCCGGAAAATCGCCCATCAGTAATGAGGGCAACTTCCTTAATTAAGCCGCGTCCTGCAACTGCACTAGTTGGTGAGAGCATCTCTCGCATACCCGGTCCGCCTACGGGTCCCTCGTTCCGAATTACTACAACATCACCAGATATTATATCACCTCGAAGGATTCCTACAAGTGCAGCCTCTTCACCTTCGTATACTTTAGCGGTTCCTTTGAAGTATAGACCTTCTTTGCCTGTAATTTTGCCTACAGCACCCTCTGGAGCTAGATTACCCCTTAAGATTCTAAGGTGGGAATTTTTTTTGATTGGGTCGTCCCATGGGCGGATAATATCTTGTTCCTCAGGATAGTTCGCATATGGCTTTTCCGCTTTTAGAGTATCCGCTATAGTTTCTCCAGTGACTGTTAAGCATTCGCCATGCAGTAGACCGCGATCCAGTAGCAGCTTCATCATTGGCCGAATGCCTCCAACTCTGATTAGGTGACTCATGTTATAACGGCCGAAAGGCTTAACGTCCGCAAGTAGAGGTATGCGGTCGCCTATCTCTTTAAAGTCATCGATAGTCAAATCGACCTGTGCGGAGTGAGCAATAGCGAGCAAATGAAGGATTAAATTCGTAGACCCGCCGAGTGCTAGACATGTAGTGATCGCATTCTCAAATGCCTTACGTGTCATGATATCGCGTGGCTTAATATCATTTTCTAGCATTTTTAAGACTGTAGCACCTGCCATTTCGCAATCTTTCCTCTTCTCTTCACCCACTGCAATCTGGGCAGAACTACCAGGCAAGCTCATACCTAGAGCTTCGATTGCACTGGCCATTGTGTTTGCTGTATACATACCACCGCAGGAACCTGCTCCAGGTATAGCATACTTTTCAACTTCTTTGAGCTCCTCATCCTTCAATTCGCCTTTAGCATGTTTTCCAACCGCCTCAAATACTGAAACGATATCCATTGGGTCACATTCTTCCTCTGCGTCCTTCGGCAGAAAGCCTGGTAGAATCGTTCCTCCATAAACGAATACAGCCGGTCGGTTCAATCGAGCAATCGCTATCATACAACCTGGCATGTTTTTATCACATCCTCCAATGGCAACAAGCCCGTCAAAGCCTTCAGCTGCCACCGTCGTTTCAATTGAGTCAGCAATAACATCACGAGATACTAGGCTGTATCGCATCCCTTTAGTTCCCATGGAAATTCCGTCCGATACGGTAATCGTGCTAAAATTGATAGCTTTGCCCCCTGCTGTATCAATGCCTTTGCTGGCATGACTGGCTAGTTCGCCGAGGTGCATATTGCATGGGGTCAAATCACTAGGAGAACTTGCTACAGCGACTTGAGGCTTTTTAAAATCTTCGTCATCAAATCCGACTGCGCGGAGCATCGATCTTGCAGGTGCACGGTCGTGACCGTCGACTACAGTTGAAGAGTGCAAGCGTGTGTGTTTAGTTGCCATAATAAATAGTGCTTTATATATCTTTCTCGTTGCGGATTGCGCTGGATTGAATGCATTAAGTACTTAATCACAACCCCCTTTTTGCTGTTCAAAGTAACTAGTAATGATTTTTATTTACAAAGTATTATGGAAATTAATCTTAAAAAGACCTTGGAAGCACTTCTTTTATCGACTGCTGAGCCGATTGCACTGAAAGAAATTGTTAAAATTTTTGCACGCCATCATCAGGACCAACTTGATTTTTCGGAAGCTCAAATTGAATCGACCGATGCGAGTACCTCAGAAGGCATTACATCTAATTTAGTTACGCAGGCGCAAATTCGCGCAGCATTGGTTAGTATGACAGATTTTGCTGAGGTTGAAGATTTAGCCTACCGCATAATAGAAGGCCCAAACGGCTATCAATTAGTGACGGCACCACAATTTGCGGAGTTCGTCCGACTATTGCGTAGGGAGCCACGCCCTATGAAGCTGAGCTCTGCTGCTCTTGAGACTATGGCTATTGTCGCTTACAGGCAGCCAGTTACCCGCGCAGAAATTGAAACAATTCGAGGAGTTTGTTCAGACGGGCCGTTGAATCGTTTAATAGAATTAGAGCTGGTTCAAGTGACTGGACGTGCTGAATTACCAGGGCGCCCTATTCAATACGGCACGACAGACCAATTTCTTGAATTTTCTGGAATCAAGGAGCTGGATGAATTACCAGCTTCCGACGTGCTAAGTAATCGCGAAATTGATGACTGGATGCGCGAAAGCGAATTGCCTGATGATGCTATCTCCGATCAAGATGTAGGGCTGGCAAAAGAATTAAAGACCGACGAATTGCCGCTGGAGGCTACTTATGCTGAGATTGAATGGAAAAAGGAAAATGTCGAAAATGATGCAGCTTCTTCGCCAACAGACGAAAGAGCTTCACCAGAAAAAACGTAATTCGTTTATTCAATAATTTGCTTACTACTATGCCAGAGGATATAAATAACAAGCTACAGGTAAATCGTGATGCGATTGATGGACTTGATAAAGCGATTGTACAGAAACTAAACCAGCGCGTTTTACAGGATGCAGGAGCCGACGAGGATGAGGTGCTTAAAAAAATAGTTAGCCTTAATTCTGGACCGCTTACAGGGGCAAGCCTGCAAGCGATTTATCAGAATTTAATGGTTGCTGGATTAGCGCCAGACGCTGTTAGAGTAAAAGCATCTATCGCTGATGCCCTTGATTCTGAAATCGTCACACTTTTCAATGAGCGAGTGACCCATGCAGGCGCAATTGGCAGAATTAAGCATGCTAGTGGCGCAGATTATTATGATCCAACGCGTGAAGCACAGGTAATGGAAGCAATCACTGCTCTTAACCATGGGCCGATATCAGATGCAACTCTACGATCAGTTTATCGAGAAATTATTTCTGGATCTATATCGCTGGAGAAGAAATTGAACATTGCCTATCTTGGGCCAGAGGCAACGTACACACACCAAGCTGCAATTAGTAATTTTGGAGTGAGTCTTAATTATGAAGCTATTAGATCTATTCCAGATGTATTTGCGGCAGTACAAAGTGGAAATGCTGATTACGGAGTCATCCCAATAGAGAACTCTACCGAAGGAGTGGTTTTCCATTCAATGGATACGTTAGTAGAATCGGAGCTTCGGATTTGCTCACAAGTTTATTTACCTATCGAACATTGCTTGATCTCGCATTCTAAAATGGATGCCATTGAGTCCGTATGCTCTAAGGATCAAGCCTTGGGCCAATGTCGAGATTGGCTACAGCAGAATGTGCCTAATGCCGTTCGATTGGATGTTAGCAGTACTGCTGAAGCGGTACGAACCGCGAGTGAAAACCATGACACTGCCGCAATAGCTAGCCATTTATCAGCAAAGCATTATAATGTACCGATCCAAGCTAGAAGTATTCAGGACCGAGATGATAATGTGACACGTTTTCTTGTCATTGGAAAGACACATGCAAAGCCTCTTGGTTTAGGTAGAGATAAAACAAGTTTGGTGATTTCATTAAAGGATGAAGTAGGCGCCCTTGAGCGAGCGCTGCATGCATTTGCTTCTCGTGGGATAAATTTGAGTAAAATAGAGTCACGACCTAGTCGTAAAAAAGCTTGGGATTACCTATTCTTTATCGATTGCTCCGGTCATTTCGAAGACACGGAAGTCCAAGCTGCACTAAATGAGCTCAAAGAGCATTGTAGTTTTGTGAAGTGGCTTGGCAGTTATCCAGGTTAGATTTTATGTGCAGCGCAGTCGCTATTAAAAACTAGTTTGCCACCATTCAACGGCATTTATGGTCCAGAAGTATTTTCAAAACGTTACTTGTTAGTTAGTTGATTTGTGTACAGCCTCCAATTGTAGCACATTTTGAAGTTACATATTAAGGGTAGCTAGTTAAATTTTTCTTCAAGAGTGCGACGAATGAAATTATGGAAACAACATTTGCAGATTTGGGATTACGTTCCGAGTTATTGGATAGTATTCATCGTCTAGGCTTTGAGTCGCCTTCCCCTATACAGGCACAAACCATCCCCCTTGCACTTAGTGGCAGTGATATAGTCGGATTATCGCAGACAGGATCCGGCAAGACTGCTGCCTTTGGTTTACCCGCATTGGAGGCTATTGATTTAGGGCTAATGTCAACCCAAGTACTAATACTTTGTCCAACGCGTGAATTAGCGGTACAAGTTTGCGAAGAAATTCATCAACTGGCTACTGCATTAAAGGGAGTCAGCGCAATTCCTGTTTACGGAGGCGCTCCAATGGACAGGCAAATTCGTGGGCTTCGTAAGGGAGCTCATATTGTAGTCGGTACGCCTGGTCGCATTATGGACCACCTAAAGCGAAAGACTTTAAAGACCGATGCTATTCGACTTTGTGTTTTAGATGAAGCTGACCGCATGCTTGATATGGGATTTAGAGAGGATATGGAAGTTATACTCGATCAGCTACCTAGTGAGCGGCAGACATTATTTTTTTCTGCTACAATGAATAAGGGGGTTTCTAGATTAATAAAAGCATTCAGCAATGATGCGCAGAAAATAAGTATCGAGCGTAAATCTCTGACTGTGGATACCATCGAGCAAACTTAATATGAAGTACGTAACCGTTCTAAAGTAGAAGTCATGTGCCGCTTGCTTGATTTGGAGAAGAATCCAAGAGGTATTGTTTTTTGTAACACCAAGCAGATGGTAGAGGAGGTCTGCGAATCATTAGCATTGCGAGGCTATGTAGTGGATCGCATTCATGGCGATATTACCCAGTCCAATCGTGAACGAGTTATCAAGAAGTTTCGAGAAGGATCTGTGGAGATGTTGGTAGCAACAGATGTCGCTGCGCGAGGTCTTGATATCGATGACGTAAACATCGTTTTTAACTATGACTTACCATACGATCCAGAAGATTATGTCCATCGTATCGGTCGAACTGGACGAGCGGGCCGTTCCGGCAAGTCAGTTACTTTTGTTTATGGTCGTGATATCTACCGCTTAGAAGCTATCGAACGTTACACTAGGAAGGTCGTACGCCGCATGAAAATTCCTACTCTTGATGAGGTGGAGGGGCGTCGTGCGGATCAGGTGTTTAACCAAATTCGTGATCGATTGGAACAAGGTAGTTTTTCGAATCATGAACATTTGGTAGATAGATTGCTGGATGCTGGACATACTCCGACCGACATTGCTAGCGCACTTTTTGATCAACTCGGCAAGCTAGAGGCGCGTGAGAGTGTTGTAATTGCTGAAGATACAGAGCCCTTTAATGAGATGCCACATCCTGCTAGAGGGGGTAAGTACTCTATCAAGCATGGCAGGTTCAAAAAAAAGAGTTATGGGCGTTCAGCAGAGAAGGGGTTACGATCCAAGGGAAAATTTCAGGCGAATAAAAAATTCTCGGCTAAACCTTTCAGGCGAAAAAGTTTTAGCGAAGAATCTAATTCTAACAGTAATTCGCAGTTAAAAAAGCTGCCGGATAGTTCATCGCTTCCGAAGCGGCGCTTTAAAAGACCAGAGTAATCTGTTTGCAGTAAAAATACTTGCGGCGGTGTAGCTAATTTTTTTAGCGTGAAAGGTTTATATTGTCTGCATGCAAGCTCGTACTTCTAGTCGTATTTATAATCAGTCTGCCCTCGAGGCCTGGTTTTCTTCTATTGAGATCGACTGGGAGCTGCATTTTAGTTCGGATATTTTATCTCGCGGTCAGCAAATTTACCGCGAAGGAAAAATTACAGAAATTGAGCTAACAGAGCAGGAGGCTATAGTTCATTGTTCCTTTTCTCGCAAAGATAATTGTTATGCTGTTATTGATTGGGTCAATAAGCGACTTGAGGTTCGTGCATCTATTGAGGATAACGAAACTGGGCGGGCAGTAGCTGTGGCCGGTATGTATGAAATCGAGGAATTGATAGCTGATGAGATCGATCCATTGCCATATTCCCCACAGCAAAAATTGTCACGACCTAAGTCGAATGATCGCAATAATAATTACCAAAGTCAAAGTGCAAAGCAGGCGCGGAAAGCTTATTACAAGGAGACTAACGGTCAGGCAGATTTGGGTAAGCCGACTAGACCTTCGCGGCGCTTAACTCCGCGCCTAGAAGGATTGGAGACTGGGTTGCGATTGACCGCTTATTGGGTTAACACTGATTTTCAGAGAGAGCCAGCATTCCAGCAGGGTAGCTCGACACTAAATTCTTCTGAGCGAGAGTCGATAGTCCGCCTAACTGCGCAGGCTCGCAATGCAGGCTTTAATTTTCGAAGTGAGCACAGTGATTTTATATTGGCTGACCCGAAGCAAATAGGCCCATTTTTTGCGCATCAGTTAAAGCGCTTTGAGAAGCGCTTTGACTATGTTGATATCGATCCATTTGCAGAGAAAATGGCTAAAGGGGTTCGCGCAATCAAAGTTGTTGGTAAGGTCAAGGCGGAGCAGGGCAATGCAATGAAGGTCGATTGGCATTTGAAGCTTGGGCGTAATTGGTTAAATGCTGAAGATTCTAAGCGCCTAACTGAGGCAGGTCGAGGCACTCATATTGTTAAAGGCATTGGCCTAGTTCATATTGTAGAAGAACAAGCTAAGGCACTTGCTGAGTGGAGATCTACGGCTCAAACTAGCGATAATGGAGCATTACTATGGCCTCGTTATATGGTATTTTCTCTTTTTGGTCAGTATGGTACAGAGTTAAACCTCAAAGAGGAGATGGCTCAGTGGCGTGATAGTGTATCGCTAGCTTCGGGCGATAAAACAGTAACGAAAATGCAACTCCCTAAGTTTCTAAGGGATTATCAAAGAGAGGGGGTGCGATGGCTCTCAAATTTAAGAGTACATGCATGCCATGGCTTATTGGCAGACGAGATGGGCTTGGGCAAAACTCTACAAGTGCTTACTCTGTTATCTCATGACCCTATTGTCAGTAAGCCAAGCTTGATAGTTTGCCCTGCGAGTGTGGTACCTGTTTGGCAGAGTGAAGCAAAGCGATGGTATCCAACTTTACGGACAGAAGTACTCCGAAGTGGCGTAGATTTTACCTATTCGAAGGCGGTCACCGAACATACGCTCTGGATCGCTAGTTACACTCAATTACGACGCCATAAAAATTTATTAGATAGCGTTAAATTTGGATACGCCGTCTTGGATGAGGCCCAGCAAATAAAAAATCCAGATGCAAAAGTTACGCATGCGTGCTGCGCGATTCAAGCAGAGTGTCGAATCGCTTTGACGGGTACCCCAATTGAGAACCGGCTACTGGATGTTTGGACAATATTTAGGTTTTTAATGCCTGGACTTTTAGGGAGCCGCCGCAGTTTTGAGGATGCCGCAACTCATGAGTTACAGGAGCGACGAGCAGAATTCGAGAAGCGTTTACGAGTTCAAATAGCACCATTTCTTTTACGGCGTCAGAAGGATACTGTAGGTAAAGAGCTACCGCCAAAGTTAGAGATGGATTTGGTATGCCCGATTACAGATGTACAGCGCTTAACGTATGAAAGATTATTGGATCAAGGTCGCAATGAATTGGGAGATGATTTGCAGACAGCAATGCAAAATCAAGCAATGAGCTTTTTCTCATTACTGACTCGTTTACGGCAAGTTTGTTGCGACCCCGGCCTAATTCCGGGAGTCGAAGCCGAGCTGAATCAAAGTGGTAAGATTCAAACACTACTGATACACTTGGAAGAAGCCTTGCAGGGAGATGGATCGCGCAAAGTCGTTGTATTTAGTCAATTCGTTCAATTGCTAAAACGATTGAAGCCATTAATCAAAGAGTCCTTTCCTAATGTACGTCAACTTGAGTTGACTGGCCAATCACGCGATCGACAAAAGCCAGTAGAGCTCTTTCAGCAAATCGACGGTCCTGCGGTCATTTTAGTAAGCCTGCGAGCTGGAGGTACAGGTATCACCCTCCACGCCGCAGATTACGTATTCTTGCTAGACCCTTGGTGGAATCCTGCAGTTGAAAGTCAGGCAGTCGACAGAGTGCATCGTATCGGACAAGATAGGCGAGTTTTTGTCTACCGCATGATAACACAGGGCACCATTGAGGAACGTATTCAGCAACTAAAAAAAGAAAAGCGCGCACTATTCGAGAACACTCTTGGATCGATTGGAAGCGCGGGAGATTTACGCGCTCATTTCTCTGATCTTGAGGAACTGGCGAAACTGATGCCAGTGAAGAATTAATCCAGTTTCGCTAGGTGGCGAAGCGCAGCAAGATAGCTATCAAAGCCTAATCCAGATATAACACCAATACAGACTTCTGAAGTCATCGACTTTTGACGGATGTCTTCCCTATTATAGATGTTGCTAATATGTACTTCAATTACGGGTAACTCAGCACCCGCAATTGCATCGCGCAAAGCAAGACTGGTATGAGTTAACGCACCCGGATTAATAATTATACCAAACACCCCACTGTCAGCACATCCATTATTGATTTCGTCGATAATGAATCCCTCATGGTTTGATTGGTAGAATTTTACATCTACTCCAACAAGAGCGGCTTCTTGTGTAAGAAGATTCTCAAGATCTGTAAGTGTTTGGTCGCCGTAAATTGCTGGTTCTCGGGTACCAAGCCGATCTAGGTTAGGACCATTGATGATGACAATTTTTTTCATAGGAATCGTATAATATTGTAGAGAGAGTTATTTACATCTGGCAATGCCTTAAAGCCGGCAAGGTTGCTCAATAAAAGTCCACTCAATGGAGAATTCATTAGCAACTTCTTTAGCTAATGCTTGAACGCCAAAAACTTCAGTGGCATAGTGACCACAAGGATATAGGTTTAGTTGTAGTTCTTGAGCCATATTAAAGTGGTGCTGCCGAAGCTCACCTGTTATTAATGTGTCTACTTTGTTAGAAAGAAGATTAGTTAAAGCACTCTGTCCACTACCTGTGAGAATAGCGACTCTTTTAGGTGAGGAACTTCCGTATTCGATAGATTGATACGTTTTAGGAAATTGCAACTTTAACCTAGAAGCTATTTCTTCGCGGCCACCTGATGGCCCTTCAGCAATAATACCGATGTCTGTTCCTTCGTAGGGCAGAAAAGTACAGATTTTTTTTAGTCCGATAGATTCTGCTAGCAAAGCGTTATTACCAATCTGCGTGTGGCAATCCAGCGGAAGGTGGGATCCATATACTGCTATATTGTTATCAAGCGCATATTTTACTTTTTTATAATTTGTGCCGGTTAAAGGAATCGGCTGATTCCAGAACAGTCCATGATGCGTAATAATAAAGTCAGCGCCAGCAGATGCTGCAGACTCAAATGGCAATTGCCCTGCATCGACCGCTGCTGCGACTTTACTGACGTTGCCGTTATTCTCTAATTGTAGACCATTATATGCACCATCATAGTCCTTTATTTTTTTGCGACAGGTGCGACTGTCGCAAAAATTCACAACATCTTTTAATTTAACCATAACACAGATAATAACTCACGATTAGAATAGAGTGAAGCGTTTTCTGCTTGCATCTAGCACGTACATAATTGGCTCTATCTAGTCAATATGTCCGATTACAATACACGATTCGGTGCCTTAAGTCGCCTATACGGCAATGAAGGCTTTGCGCGGTTACAGTCTTCGCATATTGCTGTAATTGGTCTCGGTGGAGTTGGATCTTGGGTAGTGGAGGCCTTGGCGCGTTCGGGTATAGGTGAGATGACCTTAATTGATATGGATGAGGTTTGTTTAAGTAATGTAAATCGTCAGATTCACGCGCTCGATGATACAGTTGGTCGATCGAAGGCAGAAGTACTTTCCGAGCGTATTACTAGCATTTCCCCGAATTGCGCTGTCCATACAAAAGTATGCTTTTTTACCGAGTCCACCGCGAAGTCTTTATTAGATTCAGATTATGATATGATTGTGGACACAATTGATACGACTAAGAATAAATGTTTGCTCTTAGCAGAGGCCCGCAAGCGTCGATTTAGACTCGTTACTTGTGGCGGCGCCGGTGGTAGGTTAGATCCCTCACGGCTAAAGTTGGTGGATTTAGCTCGAACGATTAACGATCCACTGCTGTTACAAGTTCGCAAGCGACTTCGGCGTGATTATGGCTTCCCCCGTAGACCTAAGCAGAAGTTCAAGATTGATTGTGTTTACACCGATGAATTGCCCATCTTTCCACGTGCAGATGGATCGACTGCGTTGGAGCGTGAGAGTGGTGCCGATTATCGATTAAATTGCGAGGAAGGATTCGGTTCTGCTGCGTTCGTGACTGGAGCAATGGGCTTTATGCTAGCTGCCCATGTCGTCAAAGAGTTATGCAATAGTGCTAATGGCTAGCCGCGCATATCTTGGAATTATGCTTAGCAGCAGTTACGTTTTAGAGGAAAGCAGCTGTGACACTTTTTACGCATTTATGCAGACCATTGACAGGGCCTTGATACAAAAGTTGCCCACCAGCTTCGCCGCCCTGAGGACCAATTTCAACTAAGTAGTCTGCATCGGCGATTACATCTAAATGATGCTCGATGACGACCACTGTATGACCTTTATCGACGAGGCTGTGGAGTAACTTAATGAGTCGCTCCACATCGCTTAGGTGCAAACCAATCGTGGGCTCTTCGAGTAAGTAGAGGTTACCCTGACCAAGGTTGTATTGGCGCTCTTTATAGGTTGGCTGGCCCTTGGCTAATTCACTCACTAATTTCATTCTTTGCGCCTCTCCTCCCGAAAGGGTTGGTGAGTATTGCCCCAAAGTTATGTAGCCTAAACCAGTTTCAACCATCAATTGCATAAGGTGGCTAAGCTGGGTGTGGAAACTAAAGAACTCGGCAGCTTCTTCAAAACTCATTGCCAGTACATCCGCAATACTTCTCCCATTCCACCGCAGATCATCGATCTCTTTGCTGTAGCGTCGGCCGTTACAATCTTCGCAAGTCAGATAGGTGTCTGGCATAAAATTCATTTCTAATTTCATGCGACCAGCGCCTTTACAGGTCTCACACCGACCGCCCTTGGTATTGAATGAAAAACGACTTGCCGTGTATCCTCGTGCACGTGCTTCTGGTAAGCCTGCGAATATTTGCCGTATGATATCAAAAGCGCCAATGTAAGTGGCAGGAGTTGATCGCGGCGTTTTTCCAATAGGACTTTGGTCGACTTCAATCACTTTGCGTGGATCATCCGCATGATGAATTGCTTTAAAGCTGGGTGAGTTGCCCAGGTGCTCAAGCTCGGCTGTTTTGGTAGTGAGTTTTGCAGATTTTTTCTGGATCGCAGTCTCAACCAGTGGCTTAAGTAAATCTCGTATTAGCGTACTTTTTCCTGCACCTGACACTCCGCAAATAACACTGAGGCGTTGCTTTGGAATATGCAGATCAAACCCCTTTAGATTACGTAGCGCGGCACCCTGCAAAGTAATCCACTGCCGATTACTTAATTTTTTGCGTGCTGACCATATTGGCGGCAGATCTCGATGACTGCTGCGCAGAGGGTGTTGCATTGATTGACGAAGATAGCGACCCGTTACAGATGTATCACTTTTCTTTAGCTGCGATAGTGTTCCTTGCGCTACAATCTCACCGCCATGAATACCCGCAGCAGGGCCTAAGTCGATGATACTATCTGCATGCCGCATGCTTGCTTCATTGTGCTCAACCACCACTAATGTGTTGCCGCGTTGGCGTAGTTGTTCGAGCATTTGAATGAGCGCTTCATTATCGCGCGCGTGTAGTCCGATAGAAGGCTCGTCAAGTACATAGAGCACGCCAGAAAGATTAGAGCCAAGCTGCGCAGCTAAGCGAATACGCTGCGCTTCTCCGCCGGACAGCGTCGCTGTCGCTCGGTTTAGTTGAAGATAGCCTAGTCCGACGTTGTCCATAAAGCGCATCCGTTCTTGGATCTCGGGTAATAGCTCCTCTACTACGGGACGACTGCGGGAGGTGGTACGAATTGCTGACAAGATCTCGAGCAATTCACTTGGAGTTAGCTTTAAAAGATCTGGCAAGCAGATTGAGCGGGCTGTCATAATGCCGTGCTGGTGGAGCATTCGAATCACCGCTTGAGTGTTCTTTAGTGGTAATCGAACTGCACAACTGACTCGATTGAGACGCGCTCCCCGACAGTCAGGGCAAATATCGCCATGCTCAAATTGATCTATGTGGTCAAAGGTAGATTCTTCCTCCTTGGCCATCCAGTCATAGAGACGTCCGTAGCCGCGACAGGTCGGACACCATCCTCTTGGGCTGTTCCAAGAGAAATGTTTAGGGTCTAGCTCAGGAAACGCTTCTCCTGTTGTTGGGTCGGTGCGTTTGGTTGAAAACCAAGAAAGTAGTTCGCCATTAGGAGTCATTAAAAATGCGCTGCCCTTGCCGAGTCGCAGTGCCTCGCTTAGAATTTGGTTAGGCACACTAGTAGACGGTGCTATTTCGCAGACGACTAGGTCTATATCGTGCTCGACGTAGCGATCGAGTCTGCGAAATGCGCTAAGCTCTACAACTTGTCCATCGATGCGTAGGAGATGGTAGGCGTGGTTGCGAGCCCAATTAGCAATAGGTTCGTGGTGCCCCTTACGAGCACGAATAAGTGGCGCACATAGGTATAGTGCATTTAATGAGCGCCTCCTAATTTTAAATGTAGAAGCGCTTGCTTGGTAGGATTTAAGTAGCTCTCTTAGGCGCTTTGCCAGCGCTGGCTCAGTCTGAGTTGTAACAGCGACTCCTGTAGTGGGAGAATGTTGCACGCCAATGCGGGCGAACAGCAGGCGTAAGTATTGTGCTACCTCAGTAATTGTCGCTACCGTAGACTTTCTGGTGCCTTTAGTAACTCGCTGCTCGATGGCTACTGTGGGGGCGATGCCAATAAGTTCGTCGACATCAGCTCGTGGCATTTGCTCCACAAATTGCCGAGCATAAGCCGACATTGACTCCATGAAGCGTCGTTGTCCTTCTGCGAAGATAATATCGAAAGCGAGAGAAGATTTTCCCGAGCCAGATACGCCAGTGACGACAGTCATTTTCTTGTGGCGGATTGTACAATCAATATTCTTTAAGTTATGCTCGCGCGCTCCGCGCACACGCAAGGTGTTAACAGCATCCGTGGAATTGCTCCTTTTTTTACGAGCGGTTCTCTGTACAGAATCTGCATTAAGAGTAGACTTATTGTTGAGTGCGTCTTCTAAATATACTGCGGTTGGGCAATGGCTCTTCGCTAGTTTTTCCGGGGTGCCTTCAGCGACAATTCTGCCGCCGCGTATGCCCGCCTCTGGACCCATTTCAATGATCCAGTCGGCCACTTTTAAGACATCGAGGTTATGCTCAATGACAATTAGCGAATGACCGGCATCGACCAGACTTTGTAGAACACTAATTAACCTTTTTACATCGTCGCGGTGTAAGCCCGTGGTTGGTTCATCGATTAGGATCAAGGCATGCTCTAAGCCTGACGTTGGGCAAATACATTTTGTGTTTCTGGCAGCACTATTAAGTTTCCCGAGATAGCGGACTAATTTTAGCCGCTGCGATTCTCCTCCAGAGAGCGTATTTAGGGGTTGTCCTAACTTTAAGTAGCCAAGTCCTACATTAATGAGTGGCTCCAGGGCACGTATGATCTTACTTTGCGAACTAAATAATTGCACCGCATCAATAATATCGAGGTCTAATATATCCGCGATACTGCGCTTATTGTATTCGATCTCGAGTACTTCCGGTTTAAAGCGCTTACCAGAGCATACCTCGCAGGGGACAAATAAATCCGAGACAAATTGCATTTCTATACGCTCATAGCCGAGTCCGGAGCAAGCGGAGCAGCGTCCTTCGCCACTGTTGAAGGAAAAGTGACCTGGACCCATTCCTGCAGACTGCGCCTCATTCAATTGTGCGAAGCACTTGCGTATCTCATCCCATGCCTTGCAATAGCTAGCTGGATTTGATCGAGGAGTTTTACTCACTGGGCTCTGATCGACGAGTACTACCTCAGAGACCGGAAGGCTTGAATAGAGGTCTTCAATAGCTGCGGGGTCTTCGACAGTGAGACCTTTTAGCGCTAGTAGATTTTGGTAGAGCACCTGGTTAAGCAGGGTGCTTTTTCCCGATCCAGAAACACCGCTCAAGCAGACAAAGCGCTGCTGGGGAATGTGCACAGTCAGGTCATTAATATTATGCTTATTAGCACCGTAAACGCTGAGAGTTGGTAGTTGCGATCGACTACTTGCAGTTGCTGCTATATTACGTCGCTTACAAGGAGTCGTGATCGTCACTTTTCCGGATAGATAATGACCTGTTAATGTATCCGATTTAAGGATACGTTGATAATTTCCTTGATAACATAGTTGCCCGCCTCTGATACCAGGGGTAGGTCCAATCTCGATAATATTATCTGCGGCGCGCATGACCGACTCATCGTGCTCCACAACGACAACGGTATTGCCCATTTCAGTCAAGTCACGTAGAATATTCACGAGTTGATTGATGTCGCGGGCGTGCAAACCGACTGAGGGTTCGTCCAAGACAAATAAGGTATCGATAAGTGAAGAGCCCAGACAGGCAGTTAAATTAACTCGCATTGTTTCTCCTCCAGACAGGCTTCGCGAGCTTCTATCTAGGCTTAGGTATCCTAGGCCTACATTACGCAAAAAAGCTAGGCGCGTTAGTATCCCCTCCAATGCGGAATCTTGCTCTGTTTGCTGCTTTCTATTCTGGCTGCTTTTGACTTGTTGCTCTAAGATAGGTATAAGTTCATTAACGCTTTTTTGGTAAAGTTCTGGTAGGGTGTACTCTTGCCACTTCCAGTAGAGTGATTCTGGCTGCAGCCTTGCGCCTTTACAGGATGGGCAAGTGTTATAACTGCGAAATTTCGAGAGAAAGACCCGTACGTGCATTCGGTATACCTTGCTCTCTAACCAGGAAAAAAAGCGGCGGACTCCATACCACTGATTGGCGCCTTTATGGTAGGAGGGTTCGCCATCAAGAATAAAGGAACGTTCTTTCGCGTTGAGCTCGCTCCAAGGAACATGGGTGCGAATTTTGTACCGATTCGCCGCGCGCTGCAAGTCACGTAGACTTTCGCTGTAAACATCTCCTTGAAAGGCTCGAATAGCCCCCCCATCGATGGAGAGTGAGGTGTCTGGTATTACCAGTTGATCATTAATTTCGATTATACGGCCGAAGCCGCGACATTCTGGGCAAGCTCCAATTGGTGAATTAAAGGAAAATAAAGAAGGAGATGCAGGGCGGTAGGCTTTTCCAGTTTTCGGGGAGTTTAGCCCGCGCGTGAAGGAGGTAATAATTTTTAGCTTTGCATCTAAGATAGTAATGTGACCATTGCCGTAATGAAATGCTTGATCAAGGCCTTCGATGGCGCGAGCACGAGCGGTGCTATTAATCCTTGTGATGCGATCTTGAATAATTAGCAAGCGATTATCAGGCTCTAAAACGTGCGTATTTTTGAGGAGAGCATCGATACGCTCAATCTTGCGTAGCTTTGAAGAGTTCGAATTACGTAGTGCCCTCGTGTACCCTTGTGAATTAAGAGACTGTAAGACCTCTTCCCAAGATAGCTGCTCAGGCTTATAGATTTCAAAACAAATCAGCAGCTCTTTATTGAGATATGATTGGAGCATGCCCTGCCAAACGCTCTGCGGGCAATCGTCACGAATGGCTTTTCCTGTGGCTGGGTCGTAGAGAGTGGCGGCGTGGGCAAACCATACTTTAAAGTAATCGCACAGCTCTGTGATAGTCCCGACTGTAGAACGCGAGGTTTTAATGGTATTTGACTGCTGTATGGCGATTGAAGGCGGAATATTCTTTACACTATCAACCTGGGGGCGGTCTAGTAGCTCCATAAATTGGCGCGTGTAAGGAGAGAACGTTTCTACATAGCGTCGCTGACCTTCGGCGTGAAGCGTCTCAAAAACGAGCGAGGATTTACCGGATCCACTAAGTCCAGTGACCACGGTTAATTCACCTAAAGGCAAATTTAAGTCAAAGCCCTTTAGATTATTTTGGCGTATGCCTTCAAGACGAATGAATTCTTTTTTTTGTGGCACGAAAGTAATAGAGCTTTAGCAATAACAGTCTTAACTAGATAGCATACAACCGCCAAATCAAGTCGATTCAAAGCTTAGCATAGCTATGATTTTGGGCGATTATATCGACGAATTTTAGGTACTGCATTAATCGTGGCAGAAATCGGCGTGCTGCCCTCACAAGGGATAAAGCTCTCAGCTTCGCTGTACTCGACAATGAGGCGTTGCGCATCATCGGTGTGAGTGCTGCGCGAAGTTTTATAGCTGAGAAAACCCTCGGTAAGTGGTAATTGTATTCCTGGTGGAAGTAGCGTATCTAGTACACTTAGGAAGCGATGTGCCGCAGCAAAGGTACTAACGCCGGGTCCGTGATACCAGCCTCGACCTTTCTCGAATGAACCGCGCAGATCAGGATTGCCGTCCGCTCGGTGGTAAGTGGAGAGGACTGCTTCAACAATTAGATGATGTGGACCGTGCCGAATGATTTGATCAGCTACTACATTTATGCAGGCTCCAAATTGTAGCGCGCTTACTTCTTTGACTCCTTCGCAAGCAAATCCACAAGATGCCTGCTTGGCGCTATAACCGAGGTCAATACCGACTTTAGGAAAATCGCTCACCCACTCATTCAAATATCTATACTGCATATTAAATTCTTTGTAACGAATAAATGGATACATCTACTTTAGGACTTATCACTGCGTGAATATAATCTGCTTGTGGCTCAGAAAAACCATTTAGATGAAAAAGCTCCTTGCTGTAGGTGCTTACTTCAGCGTCGTACAATTTATGAGGCGCATGGTAAATTTTTCCAATCCGTAAGCTACCTCTTCTTGTTTTTGCGAAGAGGTAGTATCGCTCTGCGAGAAAGTAGCTCAGTGTCCCAGGCTGAGAGGGACCTAGCGATTTTGTGGCGCGGTAACTATAATGCTGCTCGGCTTGGCCGCGTCGCGCACAGGTCATATGCACTTCACCAGATGGGCTGCACCTATACTGCATTTTTGCATAGTGGTAGTTCAGGCTGAAGGCTTGTCGTGCGATCCAGACCGAGAGATGGCTCTGAGCATCTAGTGAAAAGAACCAGACTCCTGGTCGGCCATTTTTATCATAGACGTAGGTGCGCAGATTGAGTTCTGGAAAGTAGGAGATAGCAGGTGCGGGTGGTCCAAAGCGTGGACGCAGACCATACATATAAAAAGGCACCACGCCAACATAAGCGCGATCTTCGTGGGTATCAATGCTTAGACCTTTGGGAAGCATCGGCTGCAGTAGTGCTGGATCAAAATCCCAGTGAAGATAGAGTAAAGAGTGCCATTGTTGGCGCAGGATAATGCTTCGCTTTAGCGGTTTAGTTGTAGCGGAGATACGCTGATCAATTGTAGGAAGCATAGGTTAACGTGGCAAAGTTAGACTGGGTGACCAGCGTCCATAGCGGCAAGGAAACTTGAGGCATCACTTTGGACAGCAGAAGTTTTCTCTGCCGTCATTTTATCTAAAGTGCGATAGGGCATGCCAAGCCGTGGATTACGGCCTAAATGATCGCGGTTACGCATTAAGAAATCCCAATATAAATAATTAAAGGGGCAAGCATTGCGCCCATTTTTCTTACTTACTGTATAGTGACACCCCTTGCAGTAGTCAGACATTTTATTTATGTAAGCGCCGCTGGCAGCATAGGGTTTTGAAGCAAGCTTACCGCCGTCCGCAAACAGAACCATACCGCTTACATTTGGCCTTTCCACCCACTCGTAAGCATCTGCATAAACAATTAGGTACCATTCGTTTACTTCCTCGGGGTTAAGGCCTGCAAGTAAAGCAAAGTTACCTAAGACCATGAGGCGCTGAATGTGGTGGGCATAAGCATGTTGTTTTGTATTGCGAACGCATTGGTGCATACAATTCATCTTTGTAGGTGCGTCCCAGTAGAGCGAAGGTAGTGCTCGCTTGGCCTTCAAGGCATTGCACTGAGAATACTCGGGCATGTAGAGCCAGTAGATGCCGCGCACAAATTCTCGCCAGCCGAGAATTTGCCGAATAAAGCCCTCTGCCGCGTTTAGTGGAACAGCGCCAGAGTGGTAGGCCTGCTCGACTTTTTCAATACACTCGAGTGGGAGTAAAAGGCCACAGTTTAAATAAAGACCGATGTGGCTATGGTACATCCATGGGTCGGAGCTTAGCATTGCATCTTGATAGTCGCCAAAATGGCTTAGTCGTTTATCTATAAATTGTTCCAAAGCTTGCAATGCTTGCGAGCGATTGATGGCGTAGTGGAAGGGTTGAAGGTCGCCAAAATGATCGCCGAACTCATACTCGACTAGCTCGATAACTTCTTTAGTTACTGCGTCAGGAGTAGCAGTGTATATTTTGGTTTTGCTATGTTCTTCTGGCGGACGCTTGCGATTTTCGCTGTCGTAGTTCCACTGACCACCAATAGGCTGATCGTCATCCATTAAGATACCGTACTCGCGTCGCATTTCACGGTAGAAAAACTCCATGCGAAGTTGTTTGCGGTTTTCTGCCCAGCTTTTAAATTTAGATCTCTTCGCTAGAAATCGGCTGTCTTCACGCTGTTCAACCATGACACCTAATCGCTTTGCCCAGGTACCGACCTCTTGTTCAACGCGATATTCACTGGGTGCGGTGAGAATTATTTTATCTGGCTTCAGTTCCTTAACTTTGCGCTGCAGTTCACCAAAAAAGCTGCCAGTATTGTCAGGGTCATCTAGTCGGCTGTAATGAACTTGATAGCCCTGCGCACGCAGCTCTGCTGCGAAATGGCGCATTGCAGCAAAAAGAAATGCGAGTTTCTTCTTGTGATGTTTTACTACAGTAGCCTCTTCACGCACTTCAAAAAGACATATCCAGTCTTCTTGCGATTGTAGATCGCTAAGGCTGGATAACTGGGTAGAGAGTTGATCTCCAAATAGTAGACGTAAGTTCAAGTTTATGTGTTCCCTTTGATAAATAGCAGGGAGACCAAGTAACTTACCAATTAGTGTATTTTTGCTTCGCAGTTCAGCGCCTGCCTTAAGCGTGTGGGCAGGTGTGTGCGGCGCACTTCTGTCTTATGATTATTGACTGCCATGGCGTATGCTTCGACTGATCCGACTAAGTATACCTTGGTGCGTGCGCGGGTAATACCAGTGTAAACTAAGTTACGCTGTAGCATCATGTAGTGCTGCTTTAGCAAAGGAATAATTACAATTGGGTATTCGCTGCCTTGGCTTTTATGAATGCTGATCGCATAGGCAAGTTGTAGCTCACCAAGCTCGCCTTTCGTGAACTCAACGGATTCTCCAGTGAATTCGACAGTCAGCCCAGAGCGGTCGGAGCTAATGGATTTTATGATGCCTGTATCACCATTAAAAATTCCTTTATCGTAGTTATTGCGAGTTTGGATAACTTTGTCGCCTATGCGATACGTGGTAGCGCCATAAGCTAGGTCTGCAGGCAGTACTCTACGGGTTTTTTCTCGGAAATGAGTTTGCTTTGCAGGTGTGTAATCAGGATTGGCGCGCAGGCGTAATTGTGCCCTGGCGCTATCATTAAGACCCTCCTGTAGCCTGGCGTTGAGTGCAGCGATACCGGCTACTCCTCTATGCATTGGCGAAAGAACCTGTACATCACTAATCGGGTCAATGCTATATACTTTTGGAAGGTACTCGCGCGCAAGGTAGCTGACTGCTTGAGCACACTGCTCCGCGTCATCGGCTTCGATGAAGGTAAAGTCGAGGGCATCGTCGAGTGAGCGCAAGCTTGTGTGTGTCCTCCCAGGGTGGGATTCTCCTTTTAATATAGCATGAGCAGTGGAGATAATGCCACTAGTTTCGCCTTGGCGAAAGATCGTATCTAAGCGCGTAACTTGTGCGGGAGGCGCAGTCATCAAATCTCCTAAGACATTGCCTGAGCCTACTGAGGGTAGCTGGTCTGCATCACCGACGAGTAAAAGATGTGCTGCGCTAGGCACGGCATCGAACAAATTCGCGGCTAGGCGGCAATCGAGCATACTAGCTTCGTCTACAATGAGTAGGTCGCAAGGTAGCGGATTGTCCGCATCGTGTACAAATTTACGCGTAGCGCCGTCATATTTTAGCAGCCTATGTATTGTGCTAGCCGGGGATCCAGTTGCTTCTGTAAGTCGCTGGGCGGCGCGTCCAGTAGGGGAAGCGAGCTGTATTCGAGCACGTTTGGCTCGAGCGATATCGACGATGGCGCGTAATATAGTGGTCTTACCTGTGCCTGGCCCACCAGTGATTATTGCTACCTTTGACTGTAGAGCTTGCTTCAGAGCTGCTTCTTGCTGCAGGGCAAAATTGAAGCCCGCTTTGTCTTGCGCCCAAGCGATAGCCGCCTCAATTTTTATGGATGGAATTGCTGATTTGGCTCGCTCTATCCGCTTCATGGCTCCCGCAATGCGTTTTTCTGCGCCTGCTAGAGCAGGACGCTGACAAGCAGGTCCTAGAGATTCTTGGTTGGCAGTCATGGCTTCTAAGCCGTAGAGCTTGTTTTGCTGTAAAAGTGCGCTTATACGCTGCTGTATAACTACCGAATCCACATGGAGTAGGTCGAGGGCATGTTCTAATATAGCTTGCTGGGTGCCGATGGTATGTCCGGCGTCTTCAAGGGTTTGCATGGTATGGAGTATACCTGCATCGACTCGCTCCTTTGAGTTTGTTGGGAAGCCAAGATTCAGCGCAAGTTTATCTGCGGTCTTAAAGCCAATGCGTTCAATGTCCTCGGCGAGCCTGTAGGGCTCATCTTGTAGTATGCGTTTGGCCCCACTACCGTATTTTTTTACGAGGCGTACACACTGCGCAGGCGTCACTCCGTAAGTTTGCAAAAAGACCATTACGTCGCGAACTGCTACCTGCGATTCCCATGCCGCCTTAATCGATTTTGCCCGAGTCTTACCAATACCCGGAACTTCGTGCAAACGGCCAGAGTCTTCACTAATGATGCGAAGGGTGTCGGCGCCAAAGTAATCGACAATCTTTTTGGCATAGGATTTTCCAATACCGTGGACCATACCGCTACCTAAGTATTTGCGAATGCCGTGAATGGAGGCAGGTAATTGTGATTTAAAGCTGCCGATTTTGAATTGATCGCCGTGACTCGCGTGACGTGTCCATTCTCCATTAAGCTGAAGGGTTTCGCCACAATGTACTCCGGGTAGGTTGCCAAGCACCGTGATCGGCTGCTTGCCCTCAGCGACAGCGACTTCCGCAACGCAGTAAGCATTTTCTTCATTAAAAAAGATAATGCGCTCAAGCACCCCAGTAAGGGTCTGCGTATTTGCGGTGTTTGTCATTTTAGTTACATTAGTGGAGTCGTGACTGAATGACTTATACAACGGTTGCCTTAACCTAAGGTCAATGATAGGGCATTAAAAAAACCGCCGTATCACTCGGCGGTTTTAGAAAAGATTAGATTTTTGCAACTATGCTTGTCGACGCTTGAGGATAACGAATGTTAGTCCTAGTATACCAGCAATGAGTGCGTATGTGCTAGGCTCAGGTACAGCAACAAGCAAGTTGTCAATAGCAATACCAGCATCTGTTCCTCCACCATTGTTACCAGTCCACCTTAAATAAAGTGTTGAATCAGGAGTCCATGCTAAGGAGGTTATAGTAGCAGCTATTTTAGTTGCATCAGCGTTACCATCTTTTGCGCCAGTTGATAGAATTTGCTGAGCAGGTGTTAGCGAATAATCAAGAGCATCTACCTCTGTCCAGTTAACTGTACTTGTGGAAGTAGGCAAAGAGGTAGCATCAACAGCAAAACTGAAATTCAAGAAGTTTTGGTTATCACTAGTTGTACCTCCGGATCTCCAATACTCGCCATCATACGATACATTCAAAGAGCTAATCGTACTTCCTGAAGAGTTGACCAAGCTAACGTAGACGTTGAACCTATCATTACCACCAGAGCCTACATACCCAAGTGCACGGTCTGATGAACCAGTTGCTCCGAAACTATACACTTCACCACCAGAACTAGATCCAGTGCTAACAAAATACTCATCACTGTTAGAATCCATCTCCTCGGAGTTTATCGTCACCCCGATTATTGTTGAGTTATCTACGTAAGTGTGAGAGCTACCAGTACTTGCTAATTCATTAAAATTCTCAGTGTATGATGTAGTTCCGAGAAAGAAAACTTGAGCGATGGCAGAGTTTGTTAAAAACAAAGCGCTAGATACTAATAATCTGCAAAGAAACATTTTATTGTTGGTATTATTTATTAAGATTTCGAAATTATCAGCAATGTATATGCCACTATGCTAGATAATGTCGCAATTTTTATGTGTTTTAGAAGGGTGTCAATACTGTTGTAATCGTCGAACAACTTACAAATTATGTAGGCTCAATGAAAGGGCATAAAAAAAACCGCCGAACAATTCGGCGGTTTTAAAATCTTTTTTGTTAAAAAGCTATGATTCTCGGCGCTTAAGCATTATGAATGTTAGTGCGAGTAGCCCCGAAATTAGCGCATATGTATTAGGCTCGGGAACAGCTTCAATTGTGAAGGATGTCTGTGGGTTAAACGCTGAGTTACTTCCAGTCCAGTTTTCATTATTATTAATTGCCGCAAAAAGCGCAACTGCAGTACCTGTAGTAATCCCTGAATAATATACGTTGTCAAATTCAGAGCCGGAACCAGTACCTGCACCTGCAGCAACTGCTGTACTTCCTAATGTTAAACCGGGAGCTAAGTAACTGCTGGTAGAATTGGGAGTTCCAGATGTTAGATACGTAGTACTGTTGGAAGCAGCCATATGCAAATAAGTTGGGGAGTCTATATCGCCGGTAAAAACAGTTACTGTATCACCGCTTGTAGACAAATTCATTCCATTGTTTCCTAAAGCAGTACCTGAAGCTACACCAGTAAAATCTGTGTTGGCTGACCAAGTAGCAGTAGAAGTACCTGTTGCGGATATGACAGTACCAGCAGCTAAGCCGCCTGCAGGAGCAACGTATGTTGCACCGCCTTCATTGCCACGCCATCCACCAGTGCTTGTTATAGCTGAATCAGTAAAGGTTATTTGTGT
>JAYYDJ010000006.1:0-3953 GCA_036160955.1 Verrucomicrobiota bacterium
TAACTGCACTATCCGTTTTTGGAATCATTCCTTTGTTAATGGTTCCATTAGCAACGTACGTATCGACTTCATCAGCTTTAATTGTAGAAATTAGCGAGTTTTGATCATTCATATCATTCATTATTCCTGGCACATCGCAAAGGTATACTAAGCGCCTAGCTCGCAATGATGCTGCAACTTTACCGGCAGCTTCATCTGCATTGGTATTATAAATTTGTCCATCTTCATCGCATGCGAGTGGACTAATAACTGGAATATATCCATCATATAGAGCTTTTTTAATAATTTTAGTTTTTACTGTATGAATATTACCAACAAAGCCTAGGTTAATAGTATTTCCATCAACTTCTATGTTTTTGGATTCACAAACCAGTAGGTTATTACCAAGAATGCTAAGAGGGCTTGCATTTTTAGCCTGAAGTATTTCGCAGATTTCCAAATTTACTTCTCGATTGAGCGTTTGCTCAACAACTTCAACAGTTTCTGCATCAGTTACACGCAGTCCATGTTTAAAATGACTGGCTACATTCGCCTTATTAAGTGCACGGTTGATAGCTTTCCCGCCACCATGCACAAGGACTACTTTGATACCGACTGCATGCAAGAAAGCTATGTCGGTAGCTACACGAGTTCTTACTTCTGGATCTGCATCATCCATAAAAGCACCGCCATATTTTACAACAAATATTGCTCCTCTAAAGCGTTGTATGTATGGCAGAGCCTCAAGCAGTACTGCTGCTTTTGTAGTCACATCGAGTTGATTAAGCGTTGTCATTATATGAAGATTAACTCAGGGCTAAGTAGCCTTTATGGAGTAAAAACGTGAGAGTACAAATTATTCAGATTTGTTGAATGCAACATATGCTTCACTTAAATCGGAGGTTAGTAACCGAAAGGATCCTTTACCCTTGTTAAGGTTTAGTGTGATACGAAAACGATTCTTTGCGACAATCGACTTCCATTTTTCGCTGTTTTCTTCTTTTGATTTGCCTGCTATTAAGACAGGACAATTGTCATAGTGTATATCGAAGCATTTTTCATCTAGTCCTACGCGCGCATAACCGGCGGCATCCGCAAGGCGTCCCCAATTTGGATCATCACCATACCAGGATGTTTTGACCAGTAATGAGTTGCCAACTGTCCGTGCTACTTTTTCCGCGTCTGATTTATTCTCGCATCCTTCAACGATTAATTCAATTACTTTAGAGACCTTTTCACCATCACCAACAATCTTTTCAGCCATAGTATTGCAGACTTTAAAAACTGCCTCCTCGAAAGATTTTACTAGCTCTGGTGATTCGTTTACACAAAGCCCAGACTGTCCGTTTGAAAATATCAGCACAGTATCGTTGGTGCTCATATCCCCATCTACCGATATACAATTAAATGTCTTGTCACAAACATTCTTAATTAAGGACTGTAAGTAATCACTATCAGCCTGCAAATCAGTCACAACATAAGCTAGCATTGTAGCCATATTAGGTTCAATCATGCCGGCACCTTTTGCCATGCCGGCTACTGTAATCGTAGTGCCTTCATAGACAAATCTGGCAGTAGCAACCTTACGGTGAGTATCTGAAGTTAGAATAGCATCTGCACAATTAAAAGATGTCTGCGGACTATTACCGAGAACTTTTGCTGCACTTAAAATTCCCATTTCAACATTATGCATGGGTAGGGCACGTCCAATTCGCCCTGTTGAACATACTAAAAAGGGCGCTTGGATATTTGTATATTGCCTAGCAAGAGCATCCATCTTTAACGCATCTAAGTAACCTTGCTCACCAGTGACTGCATTGGCATTACCACTATTGATAACACAGCCTCCAATATTATTAGCATTTACAGTGAGAGTATTTTGGCAGACTTTAACAGGAGCTGCGCGTACATCGTTTTGTGTGAATACTCCTGCTGCCGAGCATGGAGCAAGTGGAGTAAATAGAGCTAAATCTAAAAGCTCAAGATCACCAGTTTCACGTATGTCACAAGCAACCCCTGCAGTCTGAAAGCCTGGGCAGTCGCCAATTCCATTCGAATCCGTGAGTAGTTGAACTGTAATAGAAGACGTCATATAGCTGTATTATACGTAATTGCAAAGAGTTCTAGCTTAGATTAGGCCGGCTGTTTCAGCATACCCATACTTTATATTCATTAGTTGTACAGCTTGTCCTCCTGCTCCTTTAAGCAAGTTATCTAGAGCGGATGTAATTACGAAATTATCAGTACGCTTGTCATGGACTATCGCTATGTCGCACCTATTCGTGCCTACGACGATTCTAGTATCTGGTAAGCTACCATAAGGTAATAAATGAACAAAGGGCTTGTTTGCATAGGCATTTGCTAGGGTACTAAGAGTTTTCTGAAGACCACTTTTAGCTTTAACAACTATAGTTGTATAGATGCCACGTGACATAGGCGCTAAGTGAGGACAAAATTGTACAAAGCAGTCTGCAAACGCAGCCTTTTCTAATTGCTCCTCAATTTCAGACACATGCCTGTGTAACGGTAGTCCATATGCCTTGATACTTTCGTTGCGCTCACAATAAATAAAATCTTCAGCTACTTTCCGACCGGCCCCACTTACGCCACTGTAGCTATTAATAACAATACCTTTGTTATCAACTAATCCAGCTTTGAGTAGTGGTACCAGTGGTAATTGTACGCTTGTAGGATAGCAACCAGGACAGGCAATTAACGAGGCTTCCATCCACGATGGGTCAGCAATCTCAGGCACGACATAAGCTGCTGCAGATAACAGATGGGGCGCTGGATGCGCCAAGCCATAATAAGACTTATAGTTTTGTTCGGAACTAAGCCTAAAATCTGCACTTAGGTCGATTACAGTTTTACCTGCATTAAAAAGTGGTTCTGCAAATTCAGAAGCGACACCATGCGGTAAGGCTAAAAAGAAAAGATCAATAGAAGTATTTTGAGCTAACCGTTGAGGGTCAGAATCAGTGAAACATAGGTCACCGATAGAGTGTCGCATCATAGGCATCGAATCAGCTACCTTTTTGCCAACAAGTGAACGCGAAGTAACCGCTGCTAACTCTACGTTAGGATGCCGAGCTAGTAGCTTGATTAATTCTTCTCCAGAATATCCGGAGGCACCAATTATTGCAGCTTTCATTATTATAACTATTTATTAAAGGTTTATCTTATTAGGGGTAAATATGGAACAACAAAAAACCCTCCATGGCACGCTTACCACGGCCATAGAGGGTTGCAAAAATGCGTCCTTGCCGCGTAACAGTTAACGCTTGGAGAATTGGAAGCGTTTACGAGCGCCTGGTTGACCTGACTTCTTACGCTCACGGCTTCGAGGGTCACGCTTCATGTGTCCATATTTTTTAAGCGGTGAACGAAGTTCCTCATTTAACTTTTCGAGTGCACGAGCGATACCAAGGCGAGTAGCTCCAGCTTGACCGTTTAGGCCACCGCCTTGTGCTTTAACGGTGATATCGACTTGATCTTTCATTTCTACTGTTGTGAGCGGAGAAAGTGCCGCACGTGCAAAATCTTCAGCTTTAAAGTAATCTGCAGGACTTTTACCGTTGATGATGATTTTGCCAGAGCCGCGAGTGAGGCGTACTCTTGCAGAGGCTGTCTTGCGACGCCCGATTGTTACGTATGTTTTTTCGCTCATTATAGTACGTTTAAATCAATAATGGAAAAGTCACTGTGTTGGAATCAAACTAATGGCTTTGGTTTTTGCGCCTCATAAGGATGCTCAGGACCTGAATGAACCTTGAGTTTTTTGATCATTTGGCGACCTAGTTTATTGCGCGGTAACATACCTTTGACTGCATGCTCTATAATAAATGCAGGTTTTTTAGCACGCATTTCTTCAATGCTTACATAACTGTCTCCTCCCATCCAACCACAATAGAACATATAGTGCTTGTCGTCATTCTTATTTCGCGAAAATTTTATTGTCTCGGCATTATTGACCA
>JAYYDJ010000007.1:0-8686 GCA_036160955.1 Verrucomicrobiota bacterium
TCGACTACGCCTAAGGCTAAAGACTGGTCTAAAACATCAACTGCGCATCCACGCAGCACATGCTAATACCCCACTTCTGGGTGATCGACACTATCACCCAGATTACATAAAAGCGGCTAAGGCCGGAGCACGTATGCCGCACGGCTTGAAGCGACAAGCTCTACATGCCTCGAGTATAGGATTTATTCACCCTGACTCCGGAGAAATGCGGCGCTTTAATAGTAAATTTCCACGTGACCTCAGTCAGTTAGAGGAAAGTTTACGAGCACGTTAACTCCTTAGCAGTTTCTGACTAAGCAGATCTATAAATAGTAGTTGCTAGAGATAGTAACACAATAGAGGTATTAAAATTAATTTTTTGAATACCTAGATCCATATTAGCATAAATAATAACTAATCTGACTGCATGTCTTCGAGTTCAATCTCTAATGCGCGGCCGGAAAGATAGATCTCTCGCAAGCAGAAAATTAGTGAAAGTAACATTAGCACTAAGCTACCACCAAAAAAGATCTGGCCTACAACTTGTATTTTAAGAAACAATCCTGCTAGAGAGCACATGCAACTAATAAGACTTAAAATGCCAAATGCTTGCATCTGCCGAATAAGACCTAAGCGCTTACTCAGATTCTCAATTTGGCGGCGCACGGCAGCACTGCCCTCTTTGTTGTAACGCGCATGTAGCGTTCGAATAATATTCGCTAAGGCGAGGAATCGATTTGTATACGCAAGCATCAATAAACTTACCGCAGGAAACAAAATAGCAGGGGTGGTCAGACTAATTTCCATATATAATAAAAATATGTTAAGTAAACTCTAACAGATTTATCTGCAAATGTATTTAGAATAATACGATTAATTACGACTTGTACGACGAGGGCCAACCGGCAACTCTCCATTACTAGATAAGGCCACAGCAACGGCACGAGTTTCAGGAAAATAAGCACAAACAATCATAATAATAACAGTTATCGGCACACATAAAAACATTCCTGCTATACCCCAAATTGTTCCCCATAATCCAAGCGAAAGTAATATAACCAGCGGGCTTAAGTTTAGTCGATTACCCATCAGTTTTGGTTCAATAAGGCTACCAATGCAAAATTGAACTACCGCTAGAATCGAAATCGTAACAATAAATGGTGTCAATGTCTCGAATTGAACCAAAGCAAGAAGCGATGGGAATGCAGTAGCTATGATAGACCCTATAGTAGGAATAAAATTAAGCAGGAAAATTAAAACAGCCCAAAAACCTGCAAAATCCACACCCACACATTGCAATACTAGATAACTAATAACTCCAGTCGTTGTAGAAGTTACAAACTTAATTCCTATGTAGGATCCTATGTCTTGATTGATTTGATTCACCAAGTTAAATGCATCATCTTGTTCACTCTTTTGTGAAAATAATGCCCGAATTTTTGCGCCAAAAGTACGTTGCTCCAAAAATATAAAAATTAGATAAATAATAATTATCCCCATGCTGCTTACTAGGGCACTAACCATACCTCCAAAACTTAGTAAATATCCACTCAAGTCAAATTGGCTCAACATCTCGCGCAGGCTAGGAAGCTCCTGAAACCCAAGACGGTTGCAAAGAGCTAATATACGAGCCTCTAAATTCTCTTGGTACCCAGGCGCTTTTTGTAATACTCTAGTTACATTTTCAGTGATTAATTGGACCGTTAATGTAATAGAAGTTACCGTCAATGTAACTGCTAAAGCCATAGATAATGGCTTCGGCAAAGAAATTCTAAAAATAGAAATACGACTAATTACATGGGCTAATATATTAATTATATAAGCAATAGCTCCTGCAATAACGAGTGGCAATAAAAGCGCCTGCCCTAAATTCAGCAAATAAAATGCTAATACGACAGAGAACATCGTTAAGAATATACGAATAATTTTCATAGAATAAAGATGAAACGAGTTGCTTGGCAATTTATGGACTGCAAATAGCTAGAGTGCATTAAGCCTTCTTACGGGAGTAAAAAACATCGATTTTTTGCGCCACATCGCGAAAACCAATATCGGCACCATACAGAGACTTGAATTCTCTCATCGCATTATCAAGATCCCCCTGTAATTCATAACAAGAACCCAATTCATAAAGCACCTCTTTCTTCTCATCACTGAGCCCCGTAATCTCGCTCTTAGCAGTTTGAAACTGCTCAGCAGCAAGATCATAAAACTCCTTCTGTTTGTATGCCTTACCTAATAGTATTAGTGCTTGAACACGGACTTTAGGTGCACGAAGTGCCAGTTGTAGCTCTTTAATAGATGCATCGATCTCTCCATCTTCTAAAAGTAATTCTCCTAGCTCAAATCGATAAGTAAATTCATTCGGATAGCGCTGAATTAAATTTTGGGCTGCCTGTCGACGATAAGCTCGCTCCTGCTTACTCAATACAGCAAGTGCCTTGAGTGCTTCCTCATTGTTTGCGTCTGTTTCTAAAATTCGCTGCTGTGCGCAAATAGCCGCCGTCATCTTTTCTCTCTGTAACGACGTGGATAGACGCTCTAAATTTACATCAGCCTGACCACCTTCAGTTTTACGGGCTTTTTCAACCCATTGAAGCGCATTATCAAATTCACCGAGCTTTCTATAATTAGCTGCTAAGTTGCGATAAATATTTAAATTTCCGGGCTCTTCGCTAACAGCTACCAAATCGTCATCAATCATAGAGCGCAAGCCTGATTCCCCAGTTTTTGCCCGCCCAGCCTGCTCCAATTTAAGCGCTTCATCTTCGTCCTTAAGTTTTTGACGAAAGTCGTCATCCTTATCCCAATTACCTTTTTCTACGGTCTGCGCGACAGAGGCCTTTTTGACTAAATGCTGAATCTCGTCATCGGATGGGTCGTCACGATAGGCAATTTCACCCAAACGAATTGCATCTTCATTTTTTTCAAGCTTAATATACATCTCCATTAAGGACTTTATGTTAGCAAGATTCGAGGACTCTAAACGGTAAATTTCTTCATATGCAAAAGCTGCAGTCCCAAATAATTCTAATGCTTCAGCGTTGATAGCCAACTGCTTGTGAGCGGCTACATTATTAGGGTTGGAATTTAGTAGTGATTCAGCGGTTTGAATTGCTTTTACAGGATCTTTAGCAGGCTTTGACCCCCCAATGGAAAATTTACTAAGTAACTTACTTAAGCCACCTGAATTTCCTTTATTAGCTCGCTTCTGAGTTTGGCGTAAGATCTTTCGTGCTTCAAGGCATCCGGTGTGACGCTCCATAATATTCATTAAAATATCTATGGCGTAGACTGGGTTTTTGCTTACTGCCTTGCGCGCATTTTCTATTTGTTGCTGTAAACGCGGGTCTAGGTCCTGTAGGGCGGTCTCTTGCATAACTAAAGTTGAAAATGATACAATTAAACGCTGTAGTTAAGCTATCAGTGGTCAATAAGATTGTCGCACATCTTTACGACTGTTAAGCGCATTAACCTGTTTCACTGCAGAACATTAAGGTCCTCACACACAGACTTTTCGAGTTTGCTTATCAAGCTTGAGATCATCTCTGAATCCTTACCCTCCACAAGCAAGCGTATTTTCGACTCGGTACCAGAGTATCGAATCAAAACACGCCCATCCGTGCCCAATTCAGTCTCAGCTGCAGAAATTGCCTGTTGTATTTCCTGAAGATCACCAAGTGGGAGCTTTTGTGCAACACGTAAGCTTATTGTTTCTTGTGGGAAAAGACGATATTTTGCCTGAAGTTTTGATAGCTTACAATCTGCGTCGCGTAAAAGGTTGATCAAATGTAGCGCTGCAAGCAAGCCATCACCTGTAGTTGCGGAGTCTAAAAAAATGATATGTCCAGATGATTCGCCACCAATATTAGCTCCTATATTTCGCATACTAGTGACTACATTACGGTCCCCTACTTCCGTACGGAGGACGCTTCCGCCTGCCAGCGTAATAGCTTCATCCAATGCTAAGTTACTCTGTACAGTTGCGACTAAAGTAGTCGACTTCAGTATATTCTTTTGGAGTGCGTTAACGCCTAACATAGCCAATAATATGTCGCCATCTACTATCTTACCATTCTCATCACAGACGACAAGGCGATCACCGTCCCCATCATGAGCTATCCCAATATCTGCATGATTAGAGCGCACCGCTTCACATAATCTTAATGGGTACTCACTACCCACTTTATCATTAATATTAGTACCATTGGGTCGATCACCTATCAGGATAGTCTCCGCTCCATATCTTTTAAAAACAGCGGGAGTCGTTTCAAATGTAGCTCCATTCGCTAAATCGAGAACGATTTTCAAGCCATCTAGAAAATCTTCATTAAATAAAGACTCCATATGGTGAATATACTCTTTTGCGCCGTCTATGCTAAAAGAATCAATTGGTAATTGCTGTTCAAAATGTCCTACATTTTCAGAATCTATAAAATTTTCAATTTCAGTCTCTTGCGATTCGCTTAACTTGAATCCAAATTCGCTAAATAGTTTGATGCCGTTGTCTGCTGCTGGATTATGTGAAGCGGTAACAGCAATCCCTAAATTAAATTTGTGCTCCACCACAGATAGGGCGATAGCTGGTGTAGGAACGACTCCTAGCTTATACACAGCAATCTCATTTTTTTGGAGACCACAAGTTAAAGCATCCACTAAAGCTGCTCCACTAGCACGGGTATCCTGCCCTATAGCCACTTTAATTTTTACTCCTGAATAAGTTTCACATAAATATCGGCTCAGAGCTAAGCCAATACGAAAAGCGAAACTGTCATTCATACAGGCATCGCCATAAACGCCCCTAATTCCATCGGTTCCAAAGTACTTACCCATCGCTAGCTTTATTAAATCTTAACTGAGTACTATATGGAATCATAGAAAGACTGGGAACGATCCAGCCATTTAGCGACTGCTCCAGACTCTAATATGCTTCTAGCTAGACTGGTTCCAGACATTAAATTCGCGCTTCTTCCAGCAACCCAAAAAGCGGCTCCTGCATTTAGTAAAACCGTATTTCGCAAGCCATCATTAACGGCATTGTCAGGAGCGCCTCTAACAAGCTCGAGTAAGATCGCTCGATTAGTAGCTACATCTGCACCAGCGAGCTCCTGAAAATCACAGCTCGGTAGCCCTGCATCTGCAGCATCTAGGTGTCCACTAATCTTACCTAAAGAACCAAAGCCGGAGACAATATTACTGCCTGCACAACTGAGCTCATCTAAAGCAATACCAAAACTAGTAGTACCGTGAGCAACTAAACCGCTACGCAAGCCTAGATTACCGAGAGATTGAGCTAGGGCAGGCACCCATAATGGCGAGAAAACTCCTAGAAGTTGATGCGCAGGTTTGCCAGGATTAATCAAAGGCCCTAATAAATTAAAAATAGTTCTAACTTTCTTTGCAGCCAAAGCCTTACGCACTGGCATAACTTCTTTAAAAGCAGGATGAAAATTAGGTGCAAAAAAGAAACAAAAGTTTAATTTACGTAAAGATTCGCGCATGTCTTCATGACTCACCTCCAGTTTAATGCCAATCGCTTCCATCAAGTCAGCGCTTCCACATTTTGAAGTGATAGATCGATTGCCATGCTTAAAAACTGGCACGCCAGCCGCAGCTATAATAAATGATACCGCAGTAGAAATATTAAATGTGCCGGATCCATCGCCACCTGTTCCGCATACATCAATTGCGCGGCTTGCCCATTCCTGAACTCCGGGATCAACAGCTAGATCACGAAAAGTCTTAGCGAAGGCGGTGACCTCTTGGGCAGATTCGCCCTTTTTAGCCAAAGCGACTAGAAAAGCCTGTTTGTCCTGAAGGGTTGGTCCCTTATCAGCCAAGAGACGAGCAGCAGTGCAAGCTTGGTTGCTGTCTAAACTTACCCCGTCATTAAGTAGCGCAATAAAATCAATAATATCTGTCATATAAGGATAGGACAAAAGCAATAAATTGGGCGGTCAATCACAAGCTTAATCCAGAGTAATAAGGATACCACTTTACAAAAAAAGACCTACCATTAGCTTCCTATCTTGTGTATATTATTGAATGTAGATTAAGTTTGTTTATCGCGCTTAGCTTTTTTGCAACGACCGTAACTGCAAAAATAATCAACACTCCATCTGAGGTGCTGACTATTGAATACGAAATAAGTTACACAGATGCGCTAATTTTAGGTCTGGTCGAAGGTATTACAGAATATTTACCTGTATCTTCTACTGGGCACTTAATTATTACTAATCATCTGCTTGGACTGGATGCGGATACTCCACTATATGATAAAACAGGTGCAGCAGTTATGGTAACTTCAGATACCGGTTCAGCCAACCAATTCACTTTGGCTAATGCAGCAGACGCCTATGTAATAATCATCCAAATTGGTGCTATTATAGCAGTAGCGCTACTTTATTGGAAGCGTATACAAACAATCATTATGGGACTTTTAGGCAAAAACCCCAAGGGCCTAAAATTACTATTTAATTTATGCTTCGCTTTTATGCCTGCAGCAATTTTAGGGCTTTTACTTGATGAAATCATTGCATCTTTACTATTTGGAATAGTGCCAGTTTGTATCGCCTTAGTCGCAGGTGCTATTTTAATGTTTTTAGTTAACAACTGGCATAAATCCAAGAGATCAAACAAAAGTCTGGAAGAAATGGAAGCTTCATCGCCTGACCTTGAAGAACTAAGAATCGCGCACAGTTTATTCATTGGCTTCTTACAGTGTGTCGCAATGTGGCCGGGCACGAGTCGCTCAATGATGACAATTGTAGGGGGCTATCTAGTAGGACTTAGCCCCGTTCGCGCTGCAGAATTTAGCTTCTTGCTTGGATTAATTACTTTATCTGCTGCGTCTGCATATAAAATGGTTCAGGTTGGGCCTCTTATTGTACAAGCTGTACCCATCGGACCGGTTCTACTCGGAATCTTTGTAGCTGCTATATCCGCAGCAATTGCAGTTAGGTGGCTCGTTTCTTTTCTTACAAAATATGGACTCAGCTTATTTGCATGGTATAGAATTGGTCTCGCGCTACTCGTAATATTGACTTTTATATAGTATAAAATTCTGTAGAGTAAGTAATTTAATTTAGCTAAGTAGTACTAAATTGTATATAAATAAACCTGACAGAAAACTTGACGACACGCTCACAGCCTTTTTAATCCGCGCTCTTCTATAAGTTATTGGTCATTTTAACCTACCACTCAACGATCCTATTTTATGGCACAGCCAAAACGCAAACAATCTAAGCAACGCAGTCGTAAAAGACGCAGCTCCGTTCGCTTTGACCTTCCTCAACTCGCAAAAGATCCTCAAGATGGTACACGATTTCGTCCGCACCGAATCAACCCGGCCAATGGCATGTACCGCGGCCGTCAGGTACTCGATGTAGAAGTGTAAATATTTTTCACTGATTTTAATGTATTGGCTCCAATGAACACCAGAGAGGTCAGCTGCAAAATTGCAGTCGACACCATGGGTGGTGACAAAGGACCCACGGAGTTTATTCGTGGGTTTCTTTATGCTACAGAAGAACTTGGATTTGAATGTGATTTTACCTTTTTGGGTAACGCGCGCCTTATTGAGCGTTTATTGAAAGTACGCAAGCACTCCATCAATCCTGCGCGAATCAATATACATCATACCACTCAAGTGATTGATATGAATGAGAAACCAATTCATGCATTAAGAAATAAGAAGGATTCTTCTATGGTACAAGCTATTCACCTAGTTCGTGAAGGAAATGCCGACGCACTTGTAAGTTGTGGTAATACAGGAGTACTGATGGCAGGAGGCACCCTACGGCTTCGACCAATGGAGGGTATAGAGCGACCCGCGCTTGGAACTATCATTCCAACCAAAAAAAATCCTTGTGTTCTAATCGACGTAGGTGCCAATCCTGAGTCCACCCCAGAAAACCTCGTTCATAACGCTATTCTCGGATCAAATTATGCTAAATCAGCACTAGATATTGCTCAACCCAGAGTAGGTTTACTCACTATAGGCACCGAAGAAGGTAAAGGAAATAACTTAATAAACACCACTCATTTGCATCTTCAAAGTTTATCTGACGTTATTAACTATGCAGGTTTAATTGAAGGGTTTCAAGTATTTGAAGGTGAAATTGATGTAATCGTCTGTGATGGCTTTGTTGGGAATGTACTACTAAAGGCGAGTGAAGCACTATTCTCTTTTGTAGGTGCGACGATAAAAGAAGAACTATCCAAAAATTATCAGCGAAAAATAGGTGCCGCGCTATCGAAAGCAGCTTTTAATGACATGCGTACACGACTCAGCCCAGATCAGCACGCGGGTGCTCCTTTACTGGGTCTTAAAGGCAATATTTTAAAATCGCATGGATCTTCTAACTATATAGCTATTGGTAACGCACTTCGAATAGCGAGAGAACTCGTTACGCATGATATGATTGACTCAATCCAATCAGATATCATGCAAGCTAATAGAATGATAAGTAATCACAAAGAAAATAACCCTAGCTAAAGAGTTGTTTGGATACATCTGTTTAATTATGCCAATAGCAGCACAATCCGTCGTCATTTTAGGCACTGGCTCTTACACACCAAAGCGTGTTGTTACAAATGCTGCTATGGCTGAAATCGTCGATACTTCTGATGAATGGATTCGTACCCGTACAGGCATTCGTGAAAGACGATTTGCTTGCGATAAAGAAACTACCAGTCATATGGCATG
>JAYYDJ010000008.1:0-23102 GCA_036160955.1 Verrucomicrobiota bacterium
TGCTGGTAGTGGCTCAAAACTAGTTGTCCGCGCCGAAGGATCTGCCAAAGATGCACAAATAATGTTAGACGAATTAGAATCTCTCTTTGAGCGACGCTTTGAGGAAGTCTAATTAACTTATACCGAATCCCAAGATTTGGGGTCTGCAAGATTGATTCTTAATACAAAGGCACAGATGGCTTCGTCTTCTATTGTAACTGTGTTGTATTTTACCTTGCTAAATTATTTTTTAGACAGAATAGCCTGATTCGTAAGTTTAATGGCGCTATACTCGATCTATATTATCATTTTAAGCTAGATCTAAAGAGCTAACTTACAGCTTTTTGTTAAAAGTAAATGCAACTATTTTTTTTACCCAAACTACTATTTTTCCTACTATTTTTAGTAGGTTGTGCCTCTGCGCCTGAACGAATAGCATCGCCAGTTTCCGACTTGCCGAGTGCATGGTCGAACTCAATAAGTAACAGTGGCGCTGTAAAAGCCAACTGGCTGAAGGACTTCAACGATCCAACTTTAGAAGCAATCGTTGCAGAGTCATTAGAAAATAATCCAAACTTGGTCGCTACAGCAGCGCGCCTCAATCAGTCTCTTTCTGAGGCAAAAATTGCAGGCGCCGATCGCATTCCAAGTATTGCAGTTGGCCTTGGAGGAACGCGCCAAAGAATTAGTAATTTCGGTCCTCAACAGACTGGGGGCATTTACTATAACAATAATAATGTAGACTTAAATCTAAGTTGGGAGATTGACCTCTGGGGACGCCTGTATAATTACAGTTCAGCTGCTCTTGCAGAAGCGGAAGCTAGCTCCGCTGACTACGCTGCTACTCGCCTATCGCTTGCTGCACAAACGGCCAAATCATGGTTTAATTATAAAGAAGCTGCTGCACAAGAAGAGCTCGCTCAGAGTGCTTTAGTTAATCACGAAAAGAATTTAGCAGCTATAGAGTCAGGATACAAATCAGGCATACGCACCGGACTTGAACTACGTGAGATGCGCACTCGCGCAGCCGACGCTGCGGCAAACCTATCATCGCGCAAGCGACTACTGGATCAAGCTGCCCGCAGGCTTGAAATTCTACTGGGGCGCTATCCGTCTGCTAGCTTAGCAAAAGCTACAGATCTGCCTGCCTTGCCAGCACCTATTCCGGCAGGCCTTCCCTCCGAATTACTATTACGTCGACCTGATTTAATCGCAGCAGAGCGCCGCCTTGCGTCATCTGACCAAACTCTTCGTGCTGCAAAAAAAGATCGACTACCGAAGTTAAGTCTAACAAGTAGTGCTGGCACATCCACAAGTGAATTTGATGATTTACTTGATAATAATTTTAGAGTGGGTGCAGTAGCCGGAAACTTGATAAATCCTATCTTTCAAGGTGGCCGTATACGAGCTAATATAGATCGGCGAGAATCTCTAAAAGAACAGTCTATTGCGAACTACCATAACACTGCTTTACGTGCTTTTCTTGAAGTAGAGACCGCACTAGCTGGAGAAAATTTACTACGCGTAGAAGCAAGGCACTTGATGCTCGCAACCAATGCTACAAAAGATTCTCTAATGCTTGCTAGGCAACAATATCAAAGTGGATCACTAAGCTTTACAAATATGCTTCAATCTGAAAGGAGCGCCCTTGCCACACTAAGTCGCTATTTAGTGGCACATCGTAATCTTCTAAATAACCGTATCGACCTTCACCTTGCTCTGGGCGGCTCTTTTGATAACGAATAATGAAAAATCGATTTATTGCATCTATCATTCTAACTGTAGCTATTTGTATTACAGCGCTACTTATGTTTTTTGAGCCAACACCAGAAGCGAAAAAACCAGAACGCCCTAAGGCTAGTGTAGAAGTCGTTATTGTAGAGCCTCAATCGGTTTGTTTAAAAATACAAAGCCAAGGAACAGTACTGCCGAAAACTGAATCTACTCTAGCAGTCGAGGTCAGTGGTCGCATAATAGAAGTCGCTGATAATTTTCGCCCTGGCGCGCACTTCGATGCGGGTGATATCCTCTTTAAAATTGATCCGATCGACTATACGGTAGCTGTAGCATCTAGACAGGCAGAATTAGCAATGGCAGAACTGAACCTTGCACAGGAAGAAGCCTTATTTGCACAAGCTGCAGCTGATTGGAATACGAATGGAAATACGCAAACTCCAAGCGCTTTAACACTAAGAAAACCACAGCTCAAACGTGCAAAGGCAGTACTTTCTAGCGCGCATGCTCAATTGGGTCTTGCTCAGCGCAATTTAGAACGCACGCAAATAAAGGCGCCCTACACCGGTCGCGTTCTAACAAAGAGTGCAGACCTGGGGCAACTCGTGAGTGCGTCATCTCCAAAACCAATCGCAGAAATCTACGCAACAGATTTTGCTGAGATCCGCCTACCGCTATCACAAAAGCAGGCAGGTTATTTAGATGATCTAAGCCTGCGCCCTGCTAAAGTTATTTTAAGATATAAAACCAATGCTTGGGAAGCTCAGTTAGTTAGACTGGAAGGTACTATCGATACTAAGAGTCGATTACTATATGGCGTAGCCCTCATTTCAAATCCTTTCGATGGAACTAACAAATTACGCCGCGGTCAATTTCTGCAAGCAGAAATCGAAGGTCGTACTTTAGATGAAGTCTATGTGATTCCTCGCCTCGCACTGCGTGGGTCCGATACAGTTTATGTACTTACGGAAAATAATACGCTTCAGCGACGACTCGTAGGTGTCGTAAAAAGTAGTACAAAAAGCGTCATCATTGACCGCGGATTAGAGCCTGGCGATCGAGTGGCAACAAGCCCAATTGCTTATTTTGTGGAAAACATGCCCGTTACACTAATTGAGCCCTCGCATGATTCGCTGGTTTACTAGTAATGGCGTTGCTGCCAACCTACTAGCTGCTATCGTTGTAGTAGCCGGGTTATTTACAGCTACCAGCATCAAGCTCGAGCTCTTTCCAGAACTAGACCTAGACATTGTCAATATAGGAGTTGCCTATCCAGGGGCAGCTCCAGAAGAGGTGGAAAGTGGAATTGTTGAATTAATCGAAGACCGCATACAAGATTTAGATGGTATAAAGCGTTTGCGAGCTACTTCGACCGAAGGTTATGGCGCCGTAACAATTGAAGTAGAGCGTGGTTTCGATGCTAGGGAATTGCGCGATAAAGTAAAAGCTAGGATTGATGCGATAACCAATTTTCCTGAGCAAGCAGAAGAAGCTAACGTAGAGGAAGCGCTAATCCGAAATGAAGTCATCTCACTCGCCATTTACGGCGACTCTGATGTTCGTACTCTTAAAAATATTAGTGAATTTACACGAGACGAACTAAATGTGAGGGCTGGCATTTCTCAGGTAGAACTCAATGGCGCTCCACAATATGAGATATCTATTAATCTGTCTGAACAATCTTTGCGAGAATATGGCCTTACATTTGATTTTATTGTTCAAACAATTAGAAATAACTCTGTAGATATTCCAGGTGGCGCAATTAAATCCAAAGGCGGAGAGATACTGGTGCGTACAGCAGCGAAGGCATACACGGGGTCTGAGTTCGAGAGAATACCAGTTTTGGTCAAGCCTGATGGCACACTTGTTACTCTTTCAGATGTGGCAACAATTGATGATGGTTATATCGATGTTCCTTTAATAACAAAATTTAATGGGCAAAGAGCAGTACTTATAAATATTTATGCTCTTGGCGATGAAAGCGCGCTAGATGTCGCACATCGAGTACGCGAATTTGCAGAAGACCTCCAAAGTGAACTGCCACTTGGCATTACAATTGAGCCTTTTAGAGACTTTACCTACTACTTAAAAGGGCGACTGCAAATGCTTATTGAAAATGGTGTTTTTGGACTACTGCTGGTCTTTCTAGTACTTACTTTATTTTTAAGGCCCTCCCTGGCGTTCTTTGTTATGCTCGGGATCCCAATCTCCTTTCTAGGGGCAATGCTCTTTTTGCCCTTTTTGGGGATAAGCATCAACCTTGCGTCACTATTTGGCTTCATTCTAGTCTTAGGCATAGTAGTCGATGATGCAATAATTGTTGGAGAAAGTATCTTCACGCAGTTCCAAAAACATGGAGGTCCTGGCGTCAATGCATCTGTAGCAGGGACCAAGCGAGTCGCTATCCCAGTAACTTTCGCAGTTCTTACTACCATAGTCGCTTTTATCCCAGTGCTGACTATACCAGGCTTTCTCGGTAAGTTTTTTTACCCTATTCCAGTAGTGGTTATCGCAACCTTAATTTGGTCACTTATTGAGTCAAAGTTGGTTCTACCCTACCATCTTACATTATGTAATGTTGGCGCTGGTCGACGTCATACAATGAATTGGCTAAGTCGTAAACAGCGCACTATCGCTGATAGTCTCGAGTATTTTATTGAAAATCATTACCGGCCACTTTTAAGCAAAGCTATTGAAATGCGCTATGCAACCGTAGCACTATTTGTGGGCATTTTAATGATTATGGCTGGCATGCTATTAGGCAAACACATGCCCTTTGTATTTTTTCCCAGTGTGCCATCTGATTACATAGTTGCGCAGCTTGTTATGCCTGAGGGCACTCCAGTAGAACTCACTGAAGATGCAATCGCTAAAATGCATGATGGCTTGGAAGACTTACGCAAAGAAGTTCGTGAACAAGGCTATGGAGAGCCCTTTGATAATGTAGTAATTACTATAGGCAGTCAGCCATTTGCTGCTAGCGGCGGACCAATGGGGAGCATTACCAAAACCGTGAGTACTAATAAAGCAGAGATCGCCGTAGAGCTTATTAAGCGCGAAGACTTAGCTGATGGCGGTAACATTAAAGAACTCTCTGCTCCTAATCTAGCCAATCGCTGGCGCGCGCTCATAGGGCCAATCGCAGGAGTAAAAGAACTTAGTTTTAACGCAGATGCTGCCGGTCAAGCTGGTAGCGCGATCGACGTACAATTAACGGGTCGCGACTTTAATAAGTTACGAGAAGCGTCAGCAGTCATCCAATCTAAGTTAGCTACCTATGAAGGACTGTTCGATATTCGCGACAATTACTCGAGCGGCAAGCGTGAGATAAAGCTAGCGCTTAAGCCATCAGCTCAAAATTTGGGTCTCCAGCAGAGCGATCTCGGAAGTCAGGTAAGGGCGGCATTTTATGGAGTGGAAGCGCAGCGCATACAACGAGGTCGTGATGATATAAAGGTCATGGTACGATATCCAAAAAATGAGCGAGCATCCGTTGAGAATCTAGAAGAACTGCGTATTCGAACGCCAAATGGAGATGCAATTCCATTCGAAGCAGTTGCAGACTTTGAAATAGCAAGTGGATTCTCCACTATCAATCGTATCGATCGTAGGCGCGTTTTAAACATTACTGCAGACGCGGACAAAGATGTAGCTAATCTAGAGCTTGTTAAAAGTGATTTGGTCGGCAAGAAAGGCAAAGGAGGATATATGGATGACCTGCTAGAGAGCTATCCCGGAGTAGCTTGGTCATTTGAGGGTGAGGCGCGCGAGCAGTCAGACATATTTAAGAGCCTCGGGCGCATGTCCGTGATTGCCGCATTTATTATATACGCGTTACTCGCAGTTCCACTAAGGTCATACCTTCAACCGTTTATAGTTATGTTTGTAATACCATTTGGATTGATTGGAGCAATTTTAGGCCACTGGATAATGGGCCAATCCATGAGTATTTTATCAATACTAGGATTTGTTGCTTTGGCCGGAGTCGTGGTTAATGATAGCCTAGTCTTGGTCGATTTTATAAACAATGAAAGAGAAAATGGAGCGCCCATACGAAAAGCGATCGAATCGGCAGGAGCGAAGCGCTTTAGACCAATCATCCTTACTTCTCTAACTACGTTTGTTGGTCTTCTACCACTACTTTTTGAAACTAGCTTACAAGCACAATTCCTTATTCCAATGGCAACATCTCTTAGCTTTGGAGTTTTATTTGCAACGTTCATGACCTTGCTCCTAGTACCGGCTTTCTATAATATTTTAGAAGACCTTAAAGACTTTGTAAGGCGCTTTATAAAGCGCGGTGAAATAGAAATTAATCTGCACAACTGACACTTGCAGGTAGTGAAAAAGTCTACAATATTTGTGACTCATGCACTGCAACACGTTACATATTTTGTACATCAGCTTGATCTTAAGCTTAGTAACAAGTTTTGGACAAAACCAAGCTGCGACACAACGACTATTTGATATTGCAGCAAAAGAAGAAGCGATCTACAAGCAAATCGCCGCAGATCCAAATTTTTATAGCGATGCAGACATTGAGAGGCGGGTGATTGAACTAATTGAAGCTTACGAAAACTACTTAGAGAATACTTCGGATGATCTTGAGGCGCTTATCTTATATGGTAAATTATTGCGACGCGCAGGGGACCCAGAAACTGCATTTCAAGTATTTTTGCGTGCTGACCAGTTAGACCCCGAGCTTGCCGTAGTTAAGCAACAGATAGGGACCTACTTAGCTGAAAAAGGCAAAGGGAAGGCTGCTCTTTTATATTATCAACAAGCCGTAGAATACGAGCCTGATTCTGCAGTCTATAATTTTGGCCTAGGACAATTACTATATCAGTTTTGTGATGAATTTGTTAATGCAGGAATTTACACGCGAGATGCAATCGACCGAGAAATGATCAAAGCATTTAGCAAAGCTGTCGTACTACGTCCAAACAGCTTTGATTATTACTTAAGATTGGGCGCAGCCTATAATGATCAGGCTAGTCCAGACTGGAAAGCTGCGCTCAGTCATTGGCAAAAACCGAACCAGTCTTTCAAAGAAAGTTATCAGATAGAAATCATCCAACTGCATACTGCTCGCGTGCTAGGCAAATTAGGGCGGCATGAAGAGGCGCGAAAATTAGCAGAATCTGTCAAACACACAGCGCTGCAAAAGTCGAAGCAAGAAGTATTAGATGAACTAGTGCAGTTCTAGAAAAACAGCTGATTGAATCAATAGATGCATACAGTGATTAGGCACTCGCTTACGGCTACTTTGACAAATCATAAATCGCATATCCAGACATTAGATTCGGGAAATACTGACAAGTCTTCCTCCAGTCACCCCGTAAATAAACACGGTCCATTATAGAAATTTTACGGACCGCACAGAAGTTCTCAAACTCATGAATTGAAAAAGGATTAGAAGGATGTGATTCATACCATTTCTTTGGATATACCTCATTAATAGTTTGGTGACCATGAACGAGGTAATTAAAGCGATTTTTCCAAAATCCATGATTTACAAAGCCAACTGTAGCTCGTTTTCCTACCCTTAGAGCTTCACCCAAAATTGCATCTGGTTGATTGATTAGATCAACCGATCGACTTAGAATAACCCGATCAAAACTGTTTGTTTCAAATCGAGCAAGAATTCTTTTTACGTCACCATGATAGGCAATCACTCCTCGTTTAATACAGCTAAGAACTTTTTCAAATTCGATGTCGACTCCCACTGCATAGGCAGACTTTGTTTGCTTTAAGTACTCAAGCAACACACCTCGACCACAACCTAAATCAAGAATGCGGTCTTCTTCCTTTACCCATTCGGCTATGAATTGAAAGTCTACATTACGTTTCTTAGTACTGGTATTCATGGTACAATTATCGCTCTAGGTAACTACGAATCAAAGCTTCTAGCCTTGGGGAGCACAGCAAGAAAGAGTCATGACCCGCATCCATCTCTAGCTCTACATAAGAAGCATCTTTACCTAAACGAAGCAAAGCTTCGACAATATCTCGGTTACCCTGAGGTGGGTATAACCAGTCGGAAGTGAAGCCAACGACCAGTCCCGGTGAGTTTACGTGATATAGTGCCTCATCAAGCGTGCCTTGTGTACCGTATAAATCAAAACGATCTAAAGCTTTCGTTAAGCACAAGTAGGTATTAGCATCAAAGCGTGAAACAAAAGCTTGTCCTTGATAGCGCAAATAACTCTCCACCTCAAATTCAACATCATAATTTTCAAACGGCTCACGCGCGACAGTATCTCGGCGCTTCCTACCAAACTTTGCTTCCATCCCTGCTTCTGATAAATAAGTAATGTGTGCCATCATGCGTGCAACTGATAAGCCTTGGGCAGGTTGCTCTCCATCAGGATAACGGCCCTGTAGCCAAGAAGGATCACTTATGATTGCTTGCCGTCCAGTGTCGTTGAATGCGATTGTTTGGGCTTGATGACGAGCACAACAAGCTAGTGCAATGTAACTGCCCACACGATCAGGATGTGCAATTGCCCACTGCAATGTTTGCATCCCTCCCATGCTACCTCCAATCACGCAGTGCAATCGATCAATGCCCATTTGATCAAGCAATAGCGCTTGAGCTTCCACCATGTCACCTACGGTTAGCTTTGGAAAATCTAGATTATATCGCTTACCTGTAATTGGATTAATTGATTCAGGGCCTGTAGATCCGCTACACCCTCCCAGTACATTAGAGCATATGACAAAATATTTTGAGGTATCTATAGGCTTGCCAGGGCCAACCATAAAATTCCACCATCCTTGTTTGCGCTCCTCCATACCGTAAACGCCGGCAGCATGGTGATTGCCAGTCAAAGCATGGCAGATTAACACGGCGTTGTCTTTACGCGTGTTTAAGTGTCCATAGGTTTCGTAACGAAGCGTCATCTCCGGTATCGTCCCACCAGACTCAAATACGAAAGGTTTAGAAGACACAAAGTCTTGGGATTCAACTATCCCTACCTCACCTACTGTAGCGATCTGTTCTGCCTGCTCTGAGTCATTCATAGAAGCACTCTTATGTCTCCGCACAGAGCATAGAGAGTCAACACTTATCCGCGCACGCAGTGGCACTTACAGTGCATCAAGCGGTTCAATTATCGTCAAAACCATTAGGGTGGCTTTGGTGCCATGCCCAAGCGCTTGCGATAATGTCTTGTACGCTGGAGTATTTAACCTCCCAACCTAGCTCGCGCTGAGCCTTGGAGGAGTCCGCATATAAGGCTGGTGGGTCTCCTGCGCGACGACTTGCTTCCACGATTGGCACTTTTAACCCGGTTACCGCTTCGACCGCATCGATGATTTCGCGAACCGAGCTTGGGGTGCCCGTGCCCAAATTGTAGAATAATTCTATCCCAGGTGTCTCCAGTTGTTCAAAAACTGCAATGTGCGCGCGCGACAAATCATCGACGTGAACATAATCTCTCAGGCAAGTGCCGTCAGGCGTAGAATAATCCGTACCAAATATCTTAATATTTTCTCGTCGTCCGGTAGCCGCATCAAAAACCAGTGGTATTAAATGTGTTTCTGGGTTGTGGTCCTCGCCTATAGATCCATCTTCAGCAGCTCCTGCAGCATTGAAGTAACGAAATGCAGCAAAGCTCAATCCGTAGGCTTTTGAAAATGCTTTTAGACAATTCTCTACGTCTAATTTTGTTTGCCCATAAGGATTGATTGGTGCCTGCGTTAATGATTCCAGCATTGGTAAGGTCTCTGGCTCTCCGTAGGTCGCACACGACGAAGAGAAAACGAACTTCTTCACACCATTATCAAGCATCGCTTCAAGCAAGCGTAGAGTTGCGACTAAATTATTTTCGTAATATTTACGTGGATCCGTTACGGACTCACCAACGTAGGCAAATGCCGCAAAATGCATGACCAGCTCAATTTTTTCATGTTTTAAAATCTGAACGACGCTATCGTAGTCGCCTAAATCACAATCATAAAAAGAAATATCACCAGATACCGCCTCGCGATGGCCGAAGACGAGATTATCCAAAACCACTGGATGGTAACCCGCCTGCTGCAGCTGACGCACGCAATGACTTCCAATATAACCAGCTCCTCCAACGACTAAAACTTTCATGCTTGTAAGTTATGTTCACTAATTGTGCTCTCGGAAAGAAAATAGCGCTCTAAATCTATTTATTTTGATGATTCTTTATTTGCAGAATCTCAATGTTTTTACAAGGTTGACAGGCACACTTTTGACCGCGCTACTCCTTGATCTTTATAAATGCTTAGTCGTATTGTCATAACAGGCGTGGGCCTGACATCTCCAAACGGTAATACTTTAGAGGAATATCGAAACAACCTTCTAGGTGGGATTGCAGGTGTACAACTTATTGACATGCGCTACATGGGTAAAGTACCTGCTGGAGTATGTAGCTTCGACACTAAAAAATATCAATCTCGCAAAGAATTAAGAGTCGGAACTCGTGCCGGCAGTATTGCAATCTATGCGGCTCATGAAGCTATACTTAATGCTGGAATCGCCTTAGAATTGATCGATAAGACACGAGTGGGCGTCTATGTCGGCACAACTGAGCATGGGAATGTTGAGACTGAGAACGAGGTCTATAATATTTCTAAGTTTGATTATGATACACGCTACTGGACACATCACCATAATCCTCGCACAGTAGCAAATAATCCTGCAGGAGAGATTACCATAAACATGGGCATAACTGGACCGCACTACACAATTGGTGCGGCCTGTGCCGCTGGTAACGCAGGGCTTATTCAAGCTGTACAGATGCTACGTCTTGGCGAAGTAGATCTAGCGCTAGCTGGTGGCGTTAGTGAGAGCATACAATCGTTTGGAATATTTGCTGGGTTTAAAAGTCAAGGCGCACTTGGCAGTCATGATGATGTGAGCAAAGCAAGTCGTCCATTCGACAAAAGTCGAAACGGTATTGTTGTGTCAGAGGGTGGAGCTATTTACACATTAGAACGACTAGAAGACGCCCAAGCCCGCAATGCAACAATACTGGGCGAAATAATTGGCTATCGGATTAATTCAGATGCGAGCGACTACGTATTGCCCAATCCAGAACGTCAGGCAGAGTGTATGCATGCTGCACTAAAAAATGCTGGATTATCCGCGAATGATGTCGATCTAGTAAACACTCATGCAACTTCAACACCACAAGGCGATATTCAAGAATGTAAAGCAATTGAAACTGTATTTGGCTCTAGTCAGAAAACTTACATTAATAATACAAAGAGCTTTATTGGTCACGCTATGGGAGCGGCTGGAGCACTCGAATTAGCTGGAAACCTTCCCTCCTTTCAGGATAATATAATACATCCAACTATAAACATAGAAGAACTCGACTCTGAATGCGCACTTAAAAATCTTGTAATAAACAAACCTCTCAAGGTTGACGCGGTCAAAGTTATACTCAACAACTCTTTTGGTATGCTTGGTATCAATTCTGCACTTATCGTGCAAAAATTGGAAAATTAAGCCACCTCTCAATCCATTTAGACAAAGCGCCATATTAAAATGACAGAAGATCAGGTAAAACAAATCGTAATCGATATAATTAAAGAAATCGCTCCCGACGAAGACACTTCGGATCTAAAGGGTGCGATTAACCTACGCGAACAAATGGACCTAGATTCTATGGATTTCCTTGATATAGTCATGGAGCTGCGTAAGCAGCACGGAATCGAAGTACCAGAAGCTGACTACCCTGAACTCGCTTCACTGGATAGTTGCGCCAACTATCTAACGCCAAAATTTAATGCTTAATAAATCATGGAGTGATCCAATTCGACTATTCATTTGATACGTTAGCAGTATTTTATGAACACATGAATTGAGGCGACTGACCTCGACTTCCTAGTTATAAGAATCGATGACCTCAGAAGAAACCGAACAGGAACATTTTGAGGCAGTTATAATAGGTGCTGGTATGGCTGGACTAGCAGCCGGAATTCGGCTAGCGATTGCAGGAAAAAAAGTAATTATTTTAGAGCGTCACAATGCAGCAGGTGGGCTCAATTCTTTCTACAGTATTGAAGGTCGCAAATACGACGTTGGATTGCACGCAATGACTAACTTTGTCCCCAAGGGCACAAGAGGTACCCCTCTGGCTAAACTATTGCGTCAATTACGCATTCCTTATGATTCATTAGATCTGTGTCCGCAATTTGGCTCAAGAATTAGTTTCCCAGAACACGATCTTAAATTCTCTAACGATTTTGGGTTACTGGAAACCGAAGTAGCTCGTTCCTTCCCTCGCCAAATCGATGGATTCCAATCACTGGTGAAGGATATCCGTCATTTAGATGCTTTTAATCTTAAAGCGCCTCGCGTTTCTGCTCGGCTAGCAGTAAAGCGCTATATCAATGATAGCACCTTAGAGGACATGCTCTTTTGTCCGGTGATGTATTATGGAAGCGCTCAAGAGCATGATATGGATTTTAATCAGTTCGCTATTATGTTTCGTTCCTTGTTTTTTGAGGGTTTTGCTCGACCCTTCGAGGGTGTGCGAGTCATTATTCGTCTACTACAAAATAAATATCGCGAATTAGGCGGAGTGCGGCGCATGAAGTGTGGAATTCAAAAGATTCATAGCGATGGCACTCACGCAACCGCTCTTACTCTTGACTCAGGAAAGATAATCTACGCTGATAAAATCATCTCGACTGCTGGAATTGTTGAGACACTCCGGCTGTGTACAGACAAACAAGAGGATTGTGCAGTAGAGAACATAGGGAGACTAAGCTTCGCTGAAACGATTACAGTGCTTAATAAACAGCCAGTGAACTTAGGCTGGGAAGACACTATTATTTTCTTTAACACGCGCAATCGCTTCCGATATGCCCAAGTTAAGGATGGATTAATCGATCCAACAAGTGGAGTCATTTGCTTGCCTAATAATTACGACTACGGTGAGCGAAAATTGAGCGAAGGAATTTTGCGTATTACTGCGATGGCAAATCACAACCGTTGGTGTGCCCTGGATGAATCCGATTACCAAGCAGAAAAAGCGAATTGGTATGAGCAATTACAAAAAGTTGCGCTGAAAATTTTACCAGATCTACCCAATGACATTGCGAACACTCAACTTAATGCACACCTCATTACTAAAGATATGTTTACTCCTCGAACTGTAAGAAAGTATACGGGTCACTTAAATGGTGCTATTTACGGAGCTACCAACAAGTCAAAGCAGGGTACTACTCACTTGGAAAACCTTTTTATCGCAGGCACCGATCAGGGCTTTCTTGGAATAGTAGGAGCTATGCTAAGCGGCATCTCCATGGCGAATTTGCACATACTCAAAGACCGCTAATTTATCCTGGAGGCCACTGCATAGGACGTCCCCCTATAACGTGCACATGCAAGTGCGGAACCGATTCACCTCCATCGAGGCCATTATTAATGACTATACGATAACCTTTGTGTAAGTTCATAGAATTGGCAATTCTCGCAGCAGTAAGTAATAAATGCCCGAGTAACTTTTGGTCGCTTTCTTCAGCAGCCGCAATACGAGGAAGGGCTTTTTTAGGAATAACTAGTATATGCGTTGGTGCTTGTGGATTAATGTCATTGATGGCAAAGCAGAGCGCATCTTCATATTTAATCTTAGCCGGCACGTCACCACTAATGATTTTTTCAAATAGTGTAGTCATAAAAAGAATTTATTATAAAATAACAACTTGAAGCTTCGATTCTCGCGAAGCCCATGCACAAGCTAGTTCATTTATCCAATCACGCACACGATGAAACTGAGACTCCCGCGCATTGGTCCATCGCTTGCCCTCTGGACAAATTGCTTCGCGCAAGCCAGTTACCAGCAATAAAGCCGACCGGCGACCGGCGAGTTTCATCATCTCGGCAACAATAGCCTGACGAATCCATAAAGGACTTGTTGATTCGGCACTGGGCACATGCCAGTGACAGTAAGCAACTTCACTAGTGGAGGCTTGCCCTAACTGCAACTGGGCAAGCGTAGCAGCGCCAGACTTCAGCGAAGGATTAAAATCAGCATTATTTTTCTGCTCATTTCCATAAAAATCAATCGCTTTGCGAGCATGCTCTGCTTGCTCGGAATTGGAAGATCCAGCGCGGGCAAATATCTCATTCAAGCTTCGTAGCTGATCAAGCGGATTAGGTTTGCCCATTTTCAGTAGAATCCTTCAATGCATTCACCTCCTGCGCCAAAGCAGAAATATCACGAAAATCTTTATACACAGAAGCGTAGCGAACATAAGCAATTTGATCTAAATGCTTTAAGCGGCTCATAATTTGTTCCCCTACTGCAATAGAAGGTACCTCGTGGTCATATTCCTTCTCCAATGCCACTAAGACATCGGCAATCAGCATTTCAATTTGCATCACATCAATTGGGCGCTTCTCTACTGCTTTTTTCAACCCTCCAAGCATTTTGGCACGGTCAAAGTCTTCACGTCGACCATCGCGCTTTACTACCTGTAAATCGGACCTTAGCACCTCCTCAATGGTGGTGAAACGATAACCACATTGAAGACACTCGCGCCGGCGACGAATCGATGTCTCATTTTTACTAGTTCGAGTATCTAGAACTTTCGTATTGTCAGATGTACACTTAGGACAACGCATAGTGAATAAGTAGACACAACATATAGTGAAAGGATCCCTGTAAACACTATATTTAGTGACTTGACTCAATACAACCTATATCTAGAGGAGGTATTAACCAAGATTCAGGAAATTTTGCAATATTCGCATCCCCTTTTTTGTAGCGACTGACTCTGGGTGAAACTGGACACCCCAAATGGGTAATTCTTTGTGCGCAATTCCCATAATCTCACCCTCTTCAGTCCTAGCAGTTACTTGCAAGCACTCTGGTAGACTCTTTGGTTCAATAATCAGAGAGTGATAGCGAGTTGCCTCAAACGGACTAGGCAGACCTTTAAAAAGATCTTTTTCTTCATGAAGTACTGGGCTTGTCTTGCCATGCATTAGACGATCCGCGCGAACGACCTCTCCGCCAAAATGCTGACCAATGCTTTGATGGCCTAAGCAAACACCAAGCAAAGGCACTTTGCCTGCAAAAGATTGAATTATGTCCAGGCTCACCCCTGCCTCGTTTGGGGAGCATGGACCAGGTGAAATCATAATTCGCTCTGGTTGAAGATCAATTGCTTGCTTCACGGTAATTGAGTCATTGCGAAAAACTTTTTGCTTTACCCCAAGCTCACCAAAATACTGCACCAAATTATAAGTGAAAGAATCGTAATTATCTATAACAAGTAGCATAGCTTCACTTTATATTCTCAATGCGCGGTTTCATCTAAAACTCTAGCAGCTTCTTGGACATCCTTATCTCCACGCCCGCTAAGATTACAAATTATAATCTGATCGGATGAGAGTTCTCGTGCACGTTGCATTGCATACGCTATTCCATGTGCCGTTTCGAGCGCAGGAACAATGCCTTCAATTTTACAAAGGTCTTGAAAAGCTTGTAGCGCTTCGGTGTCGGTTGCATAGCCAAAGCCAATTCGACCCTTATCGTTATAATAAGCATGTTCTGGACCAACTGCAGCATAATCAAGGCCTGCTGAAACAGAGTGAGTACGATCAATTTGCCCATCGCTGTCTTGCAAAATCCAAGTCTTCGCACCCTGCAGTACGCCTAGACGACCGCCAGCGAAGCGCGCAGCGTGATGGCCTTGAGATATTTCACGACCACCGGCTTCCACGCCAGTTAGGCGTACTCCAACGTCTTTTAAGAATGCAAAGAAAATACCAATCGCATTGGAACCACCTCCAACGCAAGCAGTCACTTCATCTGGCAAACGACCTTCTAATTCAGTTATTTGCCGCTTACACTCCTCTCCAATCACACGATGGAAATCTCGAACCATCATCGGAAATGGATGCGCACCTAGAGCCGATCCGATAATGTAATGCGTTGTGCGGACATTAGTGACCCAATCACGCATGGCTTCATTTACAGCTTCTTTGAGTGTTCTCTGCCCTGCAGTAACGGCACGAACTTCAGCACCGCATAAGCGCATGCGGAAAACATTTAGAGCCTGACGCCGCATATCTTCTTCACCCATGTATATGACACAGTCAAAGCCCATCTTGGCGCAAATAGCAGCAGTAGCTATACCATGCTGCCCTGCTCCAGTCTCAGCTATTATGCGAGTCTTACCCATGCGCTTTGCTATTAGAGCTTGGCCAATAGCGTTGTTTATTTTGTGCGCTCCGGTATGCAACAAATCTTCACGCTTACAGTATATTTTAGCACCGCCGCAGTGCTTTGTTAATCGCTCTGCAAAATATAAGCTGGTCGGGCGCCCTGCAAATTCTCTTAGCTGAAAACTAAGCTCCTTCTGGAAATGAGAATCTTTACGAGCCTCATGGTAGGCCTCTGTCAATTCAAAGAGAGGGGTCATGAGAGTCTCCGGAACGTACATACCTCCATACTTGCCGAAGTGCCCACGAGCATCGGGTAAGTCTGTAGGATCTACGTTAAGTTCAGGACGAGAATTTTGCATTTATAAATACGGCGCCGAGAGTGCCGTTTTGTCAAGTGCTTGAGAGCCTTGCTAGCATACTGGATATAAATATAGAACGCATAAGGAAAATATGATAATGTTTGGTATAAATCCTGCGTACCTTATGGCAATAACTTAGTATGAATTCGCTCAATACACTCGTCGCATTTACTGGGAATACTCTATCGCAAGTCATTAGCTTGTTTTTATTAATACTTGTTGGTACTGGCTCTGGGATGCTACTTAAAATCGCACTAAAAAAGCGCGCACTGCTTATTAAAGACGAGCGAGTCATCACTGCCTCTGTTTTAACTGCAGGCTCACGAGCAGCCCCACTCATATTATTTACGGCTGGCCTATTAGCTGGCGTAAACCTAGTCGAATTAGGGGCTGCAGAAAACTTTGTAATGACTAGCATGGAAGTCCTGCTTATCGTTTGTGCTGCCATGACTGCTATCTTCTTTGTGGACGCTCCAGCTGCTTGGCTTACACGTCGCGCTGCTATGACTCCCAGCAAGATGGATGACATGCTTGCACCCATACTTAGCAAAAGCCTTAAAGCAACTGTAGTAGTGTTGGCAATTGTTCAAGTAGCGCAAACATTGAGCGGCAAAGAAATTACATCTATTTTAGCGGGTCTTGGCATTGGAGGGCTTGCCGTCGCACTAGCTGCGCAAGATACGATAAAAAACTTTTTTGGATCCATCGTACTTCTTGCCGACAAACCCTTTACTATTGGCGACCGAATTAATATAGACGGTCATGACGGTCCAGTTGAAGCCGTAGGAATGCGCTCTACTAGAATCCGTACTCTAGATGGTCATTTAGTCACAATTCCTAATGGAGAAATGGCGAATAAAACTATTTGGAATATTTCCAAAAGGCCCTATATTCGAAAAATCTTTAACCTAGGACTACCCTATGATACCTCGCCAGAAAAAGTTAAAGAAGCTAAGGCCATAGTTGAAGTGTTACTGAAAAACCATGAGGGAATGAATCCAGAATTTCCTCCAAGGATTTATTTTAACGAATTCGCAGACAGTACATTAAATTTGATTTGTATCTTTTGGTATCATCCGCCTGCCTATTGGGATTTTCTAGCCTTTACTGAGAACCTAAATCTAAACATCCTTACACGTTTCAATTCTGCTGGTATCGAATTTGCCTTCCCAACGCAGACAATCCATCTAAATGATTCACGCACTGAAATCGCTGATCCTTAGTGGCTCAATTCGTAAATCAGTAAATTATCTATATGAGCGCTTCAAAAGTAGCAACATCTTCGAGCGTATCAATTCCCACAGTGGGCAGCTCAGTAATTGCGACATGAATTTTGTAACCATTTTCAAGAGCTCTTAGTTGCTCGAGCATTTCAATCTGCTCATAAACTCCTTGCTTTAGCGAAGAAAAAGCCGCTAAAAAGTCAGATTTGTACGCGTACATACCAATATGTCGATAGCAAGGGTTTGTCGCAAGCCAATTTATATCTACACGAGATCCAACATCTCGCGCACTCGGAATCGGAGAACGTGAAAAATACAATGCATTATTGAAGTAATCCCTAACAACTTTAACCTGAGAAGGATTATTGTAATCCGCGGGTGACTTAAAGCGAGTCGCGAGGGTGGAAACGGCCACTTCGCCGACTAGCCCATCGGCTAAAGCACGAATCTGAGAACCATGAACCAATGGCTCGTCCCCTTGTACATTGATGACTTCTGCAGCGCCAATTTCTCGATTAGCTTCAGCTATGCGATCGGTACCACAAGAATGGCTTACTTTCGTTAGAATCGCTGAGAAACCCGCTGACTGCAGGCAATGTACAAGCTCAATATCATCCACTGCAAAATAAAGAGGAAATTCTGGCGCCTCTGATTGAATACGCTGTGCTGTCCAAATGAGGATCGGAACCCCTTTAATTTCATATAAAAGTTTACGAGGAAAACGAGCCGAACAGAGTCTAGCAGGGACAATTATTGAGGGCAACTTTGACATATTAGAATCTATAAATAATAAAAGTTAAACAATGGACAAGGAAATCAGTGTAGTCGCTGTCGCAAAATTAATGCAGCAAGAAAAAGTAGTTCTTGTGGATGTTAGAGAACACTCAGAATTAGCTATTTGTAAGATAGCAGAAGCAATCCACATACCATTGAGCGAAATTCCCAGAAGAATTGAACTTTTACCGCGCGATGTGCCACTTGTCATCTACTGCCACCACGGTGTGCGCAGTCGCAACGTCGTCGATTACTTAAATACTCTTGGATTTGATAATGCACTAAATTTAACAGGAGGTATTCATTGTTGGGCTGAAGAGATTGATTCAGAAATGCTAAAGTATTAATTTGCACATTATTTAATATACGGAGTATAATCTTTAACATTTTTAGTTAAAATAATTCCAGTTCCTCCGATGATAATGACTTCAATACTCCTCGATAAAATTCTACTGGTTCAGGCCTAGGCACGTACTCAATTACTATAGATCGTTTTTCATCATTTAGTGTCGATTCGGAGTAAACAAAGCCTTCGTTCGACGCTTCTTTGCGATTTATTTTTTTCATATAAGATTGTAAACCTACAAATTCATCAGCGCTGATTATGTTTTTTTCTAACATAGACTTGAATCTTTCGATGTCGCGTTTCATATCTGGTAAAGCCTCAGTAATCTCAATCGTTGGAGAATTAAAAGTACCCACACCTAACATTCGCTGACCTTGGAAAATTGAGTAAGTTGACCCGTCTGGATGAAAATAAGAAAGTGTGCCTTCTACAGAATGAAAGCTAAAGTCTATAAGCTGATTTTTTGTATTCTGGTTAATTTTGAAACACATTAAGGAATTAGTTAAGATAAGTCGCCCTACAGGAGTCTCAATAATTAGATTAGAGCCCTGAGACTCAGAACGATTATCTAATAATAGAAGCCCTGAACGGTAATTGATAATTACATTACTTGGCCCAATTGTATTAGAATTTACTGTTTTTAACTGCTCAAAGCGCTCAATGGCTAAATCTCCTAAGCCCTCGAAATAGATACTAAGTCCATTAGATCCACTTAGAAATATTGATTCCCCTTCATTCGCACTTAGTCTGATCAGTCCTAAGGAATGAATGGGGGTTATTGCACTATCAAAGTCTATTTGCTGCCCACCAAATAATTGAGCATCTATTCCTTCAGTATATTTACGAATTATAAATGCGCCTTGCCACCATTCGGTAGCAGAGAAGGCAAGTCCAGGAACAAAAATTAAAACCAATAGTAGTAATTTACACTTATCGATAAACTCGTTCATAACAATAAGAGCTTTTGTCGTAAACGACGAGCTTTTTGATTATTAGGGTTTATTTCTAACGAGCGTCTTACCGCTCTAATCGCTTCAGCACGTCGCTTTGGAAAATGACTCAAAAATTGACTATAACTAAAATAAGTATTACTAATATTAGGGGCAAGCTCTAAAGCTTTTTCAAACGCATTTTCAGCGTTATGGTGATCTCCACATAGGGCATAAGCAGCTCCCAATTGTGACCATCCGCGCCAATAGTCATGACTCAATGTAATTGCATTTAGTGCATACTCCTTGGCGATTAAACCAATTTGAGAAGCTTCTTCTGGGCGCTGATAAACTTTAAGTGACTGCGCCGCACTCAGCCCAATCCAAGCATCAACATGTCCAGGACAAAGCATTGTAGCCCAATTAAACTCCGAGAAAGTCGAGTCGAGAAGTGCCATATCACCAGAGATATATACTTTTTGCGCTACAATCTGATTGAGCCTCTCTGCTGCAATCGCCTCATGCGCCTGCGCTTCAAGTACTACGCGCCCAGTCACGGCAAAACTTATCCCAGAGAATAAACCTAATAGTATATAAGAATAAGGTACTCCATGCCCTTGTAAAATAATAGGGGTACGCGCAAACGAGAGCTTTACCAAAACTCCAACCGCCAAAGCTCCGAAGAGAATAAAAGCAGGTAAGACAAAGACCTTATTTATAATACTGCAGAAAAAGAGAATACAAATACTAGACAACGCCGTAGATAAAATTATTCGATTCATCGGGATCCATTTGCCGCGTCTACCCTTTATTCTATGAACTACAGATCCTTGATTAAATCGTAAATAAGCCCTTGAGATAATCCACCACAGGGGGAGCGATAGACAGATAAATCCTATTAGTCCATACTCTAAAATGAATTGGATTACATCGCTGTGCGGGGTCTGCCAGAAGTTAACTGTCGATAGGCGTGAGCTTTGCTCTAACTGTGTAGAAAAGCTGCCTGCTCCCTTCCCTAAAAACGGACTACCAGCAGCAATGTTTAAAGACTCTACCCAAACCTCAAGTCTAGTCCTCTCTATGCTTTTAACTAATGAACTCTCAACATTATCAGCGAAGCTAGGCGTTAAGTTAATAAAGGCTGACGCTAAACCAAGAAATAATGTCGATGAAATGAGGGCAAAATAGATTCGCCCCTTCGCACGTTCAAAACACTGCCATGCGATCAAACAAAAAACTGGTATGCATGTAATTATTACCCATAAAACTTGAGTGAGAATAATACATGTCAGAAACATGATAGAAATATAACCAAAAAGAACCCTAAGGAGGAGTGGAAATCTGCGTACCACTGTCGCTATAATTGAAAAGGGAAGTAGTATTAATAGGTATACAGCAAAACTAGTTGGATCCGCAAATATTCCAGTGGCTTGCCCATGATATAATTCACTTAAGGTAATAGTGGCACCTCCTAGAGTGCCTGCTATAGAGGCGGGGTCGTGAAAAAATTGAAAGAACCCGTTGAATACTGCCACCAAACTAACTGTAAGTATAGCAATTATAATAAATGCCAGATGAGCTCGCGAACGCACGTTATTAACAAAAACCCAAAAGAACAGAAATGCCTCCAACGAATAGACCAGAGATTGCCAACCGCGCCAACTTACAGAATTCCAAAATAAATTACCTAACACTATCCATACAATGAAAGGAAGGAATAAAAAAGGAATTAAACTAATACGTCCCGACGTATTTGTTGTAAGCGCTAACCATAAGCCATGCAGGAATAAAAGTGCCCCAAAAAGCGGTAAGATTATAAGATGCGTTTCTGGACGAATACCACCCAACAAAGAAGTCATTAAAACAATAATTGCAGCCAAGCAAATAGTGACTAACCAATCGATAAAATTAGCCCATGAAACTCGCCCATAATAGGTGATAGAACCAGATTTATCTATTATAGACGGCACAACGAAGTAGACTAAACTAAAAGTACAAAAAACTCTAGGCTATATGAACGAATACAAATATAAAGTCCAATGTAGCAGGTTCAAATAATAAATCTCCACTATGCTACGACTTCAAATTCTGCATATTAAGTAAAACAAGAAATCCTTAATCTTGAAAAGTGGTTCATTACACCCATAAAATTATATATTAAGTATGAAATCATCAATATTAATTGCTGGCACATTTTTGCTATTATCTGCGTTATGCCTTAGAGGATACTTTGCATTAGTACCCCCACCTGAGCGTACTCATAATGAATATCTATCCGACATCTTGCCGCAATCATTGCCAGAATGGACAGTCAAAGAACATGACATGGCTGAGTCGCCGGAGTCCAGCGCGCGCATTTCAGAATTCCTCAACTTTGATGATGCATTATTTCGCACTTACTCCAATGGACGCATTCATGTTGGAGTGTATGTAGCTTACTGGAGTCCAGGTAAAACATCCTACCGCTGGGCAGGAGCACATACTCCAGATACGTGTTGGATACAAAATGGTTGGTCATGCAATGAACGACAGTATAGTATTCCATTTAATTACAAAAATGTCGCATTCGAACCTGCAGAGTTTGGAGTATTCGCAAAAGAAGGAAAAACTCAGCAAGTATACTTTTGGCATTTAGTTGGAGGGCGCGCCTATAGCTATAAGCAAAATGATGGTCATAACATTTTCGCAGCTCTGATTGATATAAGAAGCCACGGACTCGACTTGCGTAAAGAACAGTTTTTTATACGCTTATCGAGTAATACCGACATTGTATCATTAAAAAAAATGCCAGCTTTTGGAACTATACTCGAAGCTCTAGCAACGCTAGGCTTAAACAAAAAAATGTAAGCAACAAACACGAGACTCTAAGGCAAACTTACATAATTGATCGAGCAGGATTACCAAACACTCGATCCTCTGGTTGAACAGATCTTACAACGACTGACGCCGCACCCACAAAAGCATTTGAACCAACTGTCTTACCGGGTAGCAAGCGTACTCCAGTCGCTAGAAAAGCACCTTCGCCAATTTTGCACCCGCCGGTTAGATCACAATGACCACTAATCGTTGACCAGGCTCCAATATCGACGTCGTGCCCAGCGCTACTGTGGCAATTAATTAAAGAAAATGTACCTACTTGAATATCTGCAGTTAAAGTAACATTAGGGCAAATTACTACACCGCTATCCAAAGTTACATTCGAGCCAATCACTACGGTAGGATGAATTAGGGATATAAATTTTGCAGAATGAGCAATTAATCTTTCGCAGACTGTTCGTTTGGTTGCGGGGTCACCTATTGCGCAAACTAAAACATCTTCTGCGCCAGGAATATAATTAGATATAGAATTAATTACCTTTACTGGGTAACTAAAATTATCCAGAGCTGTAAGATTATCATCGATAAACCCAGCGATAATCCAAGCTTTTCCACAATCTGGATGGTGACTAGCCCAAGAAAATACTTCCCGACCAAGTCCACCTGCTCCAACTATAATTAAGCGCCGCATATTCATTTTGCTCGATAACCTCCATCCACGGTAAGCACTGTTCCAGTAACCCAGCGCGATTGATCACTCATTAAATAAGTGGCTGCATCTGC
>JAYYDJ010000009.1:0-8958 GCA_036160955.1 Verrucomicrobiota bacterium
AATTGGAAATGTTTGGGAATGGTGTGACGATTGGTTCAGTAACAAATGGCACATTGAGGAATCACGGAGAACACGGATTAACCCAACAGGACCTAATTGTGGAAGCAAAAAAGTCATGAAAGGTGGCTCGTTTTTATGCCATGATAGCTACTGCAATAGATATCGCATTGGTTCGCGTACAAGTAATACACCAGACTCAGCAGCAACCAACCTTGGTTTCAGATGTGCAAAGAGTAGATAAAATACTACATTTAATCGTTGCTAACTAATCCAGCAGTCGACTTAAATTTAAATCAACTATTATGTGACGGATAGTTTGATCTCGATTAAATATCTTTTGGGACAATGACTGACTAATACTAGTCGATTCGATGTGCTCTGTTAGACCATTTTTAAAGTGCATTTCAACATGTTCTGAATCAAGATTACTAAACTGATAGATAACTGGCAACTGCATCAAAGTAAAAAGCATAGACCCTTTTTCGATAGTAAAAGTATGGGTAGTTTTATCTCTTAGTATTAAATCAACTTGTGTCTTTTCCACTAAAAGTTCACTCGTACGAATTAACGTTGGATTAAAGGTAATTGCACCATTTACAAGTTGCACACCAAGTTCCCCAAAACGTGCAAGAATTCCTTCCTTAACCATTCCTGTTAATCCTGGTTGTTGCGCACCTCCATTAAGAGGTGTGTGAGAGTAGGCATCCGCAGGAAAGGCACCGTATTGTTTTGCGGTTTTCCTGAAACCAAGCCCACCTTGAATAGAGTAATAATGTTTACTTAAATCTTTTTTAACTTCTGTATCGGGTTCATTATTATATGCTTCAAGGGTAGCTAACATTAACTTCGATACCATGTGCCAGTAGATACTACCGAGCCCTTCGTATGCAAACATAGTACCACTACGGCCGGTAAAATCATCGTGCTTAAAAGTCAGCTCGAATAAATCCAAGATTTCTTGTGAGGCCAAATCAAAGTCCTCCAAGTGGGTGTAATCTGCACCCAGATTCGATATAACATCTCGCAAGTCATAGGCATTTTTAATACTTGGTACAAATCGTAACATGTCATCATGCACTGGCTCCAATATACGATGATCATTCATACTAAGCATAATTTTTAAAATATTATTGTCTAGTGCTTTATGTAATTCTACACGATTAAATTCAAGGAATCTGGGAAGTACTTTATTGGCGTACAACATATAGCTATTTCGTTCCTTACAATACAGCTCGCTTGCTTTAAGAGCAGATAGCATTTTGCACGCATCAGAACCACCTATTAAACCAGAACTAAGTGCAGATACTTGACCTTCCAGCATCAGATCCAGATGACGAATTCGAGCACATTTAGCTATTGGATCCAGTTGCAATATATTATACGAGTGATAAAGATTATTTTTAAGCTTACTAGTGTGTAAAGTATCAGAAATACAACGCCTTGCATTCGCCAATAAAGACCTTATGTCACTCAAAGAAAGTTTAGATTTTTTATTATAATTATTGGCATATATACACTCCCTATATTTCTGACCACTTATACCCAACGCATTTAAGGCAACATAACGCTTACCATCGTCACCTAGATCTGTATTAGAGAGATTTGCAAAGACATCGTTTAACTCAGATATCAAATTAATAATAGATTCGTACAACTCATACTCTACAGGTGAATCTGGTAATATTTTACTTAAAAATTCGATATATCTATTTAAATAACCAGTAGTAACCACTGATAATCCAAATCCTGCTAAAGCATTGTTTGCATCATTCCACTCTGGACGTTGTGTATTCATCCATATACCACCTGCTGGAACAAAGTTGCTTAATTTAATCAGCAGTGGGATTAATAGTTTTTCGATAAGTTGCGCGTGGACAATTTTTCCATCATGTCCGTGGACGAGTTTGCCATCAGCGCCATATTTTGAAACTCGAACCTTAATTGCCTCATTCTTAACAAAATTAAAATTAATTGAATTGTTAGGGTCACGCTCCAATTCAGCAAAGGACTTAATCTCATAAGGAACATCTGCAAATACAAACTCATTAGAGGCTAGATTATTAGCTAACCATCCTGGACTAACTTGATCGCTGAATTCGAGAAGCTTTAATAAATATATAATTTGATGATCGCCCCAATAACCAATCGAAGCCCATGGATCGCTATCATCAGGCTCTTCCCACTCAATACCGTTATTTGTAATTCTATACGGGTTATACCCGTCAGCTGTTGATGCATTTAAAAATTTACGAATAAATGCTAAATTATAATTTGGGTAACTCCAAGACAATGCCTCCCAATTCTGAAAAATATCTCTCCAGTTACCTTGAAATCCTACTACTGGGAAACCCGAAGCATCTTTAGTCTTAATTGAAAAAAGATTCCATGGACGACTAGGGTCTCCATGACGACGACTAAAAACAAGGGGTAAATATTCCATGCAAGCACGTCGTACCTGAGGATCAGTTGTCTCACTAAAATCAACTAATTGCATAATCGACATTGAATTAGGTAATTCATTTATCCATGCTTCAAAATTCACGCGATTATCACCTGAGGAGTTACGTAGATGTAAATCGAGTTGATTGCGATCAATCTGATAACTATTATCAAAAACACCACCCCGCATGATATTAAACAGAACGTTGGCACAGTGATGTGCGCTAACAATTGATTCACCACTTAATTGCTGGCCATCGGCAGCAGCAACCAAATGCGCTAAGTGCACATTGCCATTTTTAATATCAACTGCAACTGAGCGCTGCATTGCTTTTGAATCTTTAAGTGCCACAGATAAGTCCCCTACTTTTTTCTGTGACTGCTCTACATCGGCAACTTGCATCCAACTGTGAGTAGAAAGAGGCTCAATCTTTACTTTACCAGCATTATAGAAACATCCTCGAGTGCCTCGTGCCACTATATTTTTTGGACACACTCCAGTAGATAAAAAACTCTCTACATCTTGTGGATTATGTAGAATATTTGAATGTGGCCACCCTAGCGACCACACTACTGTAGCGGTCAGACACTCAACTGGAATCGGCTCATCAACTATACCTGAAGCTAAGCGGTGCGTTAATAGCTGATTATCCTCATCCAACTCTGAAAGCCTGTAAGCATCCACAAGACAACTCATGCTTTGTTGCATTCGAACACCTACATTAGATGGTAAAATATTAGCTAATCCATCGACAACGACTAAATCTTTGGGAGTATCGCCAATATTGGATAATTCACAGGTACGAACGAACCCGTATTTTTCAGAAGTTTGCCACTGGTAAGTAAACTTCAATTGTAATTCGTGATTAATTTCTTCAAAAATTAAACTATTACTAAGTAAACTCTTATACAGTCTACGCTTAATATTAAACTGAAGGACCGTATGTGGTTTAAACGGTTCCCAGCGAAAATCATCTGACAGAACGATCGTTTGTGGTCCAGTACAGTTCCAGTCATCCATAATGCGATCCACAGTATAATAAGGGAAAAGCGCACTTTCTGGAGATTCTCGACCCGCACTTAATGACCCATTAGAGGCGATAAAAAACCAGTGGTTACTGGCGCTAACCATTGTTAGGAAAAAAACTGGGAATTGTTCAATCCCATCAATGTACATAAATGATTCGCCATTAATGGTTATTGGTCCTGAAAATTGAGTGCCGAATGAATGACCATTTTTGCTTGCCTGGGTAGTTGTTGTGCTCATTGCTAGCTTATGTTCTGGCATAGTATATGCTGATCATAGAAATTGTATAAATGGTAGAGACTTGCTATGATATAACCGATCAAAGAGATATTTAATACGTATATTTAGCATACCAAATCATACAACCTAACTTGCATAAAATTGCACTGAAACTGTCAATATTTTCTACAATATAATTCTACAAGCAACCTTAGTGCATAGTACTTATCCATGTTAAGATTACCTATAGATATAAACCAACAAGCATTAGCTGATGCACTTAACGTATCAAGATCAACTGTCTCTCGAAGCTTCACAAATCATCCAGGTATAAAGCCGGAAACCCGCGCAAAAGTTTTTGAACTAGCCTCTAAGTGGGGCTATCATCACATGCAAAATCGCCTTTCGAAGTCTTCGAAACGAACTAATCCTAAGTGTAACTTTGCAATTTTAATTTGCTCCGATCTAGATGAATTTAATCAAGGAGACTATGATAGCCCTGGGCGTTTACTACTAAAAGGAGTATCCGAATACACACAATTAGAAAACATTAGGCAATCAATCCACTTCGTAGACCCAAGTGCTACATCCATCGGTGATACAGCCTACAAATCAATAATAAAGGCTCTGGGATCAGACTTGAACGGTCTTTTGCTAATGTACCCCTTCCCAAAACCAATTATAGATGCACTGAATATGAGGTACTCTTGTGTATCGCTTGTCGAACAAAGAGGAGCAGGTTCTGTCAACTGCGTCGACGTGGATCATTATCAAGGCATCGCTATTATAATGAATGAGCTTATCAAGCTTGGGCATAAAAGAATCGGTTTCTACACAAAGCATTACGAAGTCGAAGCTAGTTGGTCACTTAGACGATGTGGTGCATACTTTGAAAAGATGACGCAATTGGGGCTACCAATTTGTGAAAAGGACATGATTAATGTATCAAAGCAGGCTATGCTTTCCATAGAGGATAGTTATGATATGGCGGCTAAACAGATCAAAGATGGAGTTACGGCCTTTGTTTGTGCAGCAGACCACCAAGCTTATGATTTGATGGATGCACTCAATGAGCGCGGATTACGCGTACCTGAGGATGTCTCCATAACTGGATTTGATGGCATCCAGCCACCCGCTAAAAAGATACCACTGAGTACAATTAAAATTCCTTATAATGAAATCGGTTTTCAAGCAGCTAAGCGCTTAAATGACCTTGTTGATAAAAAGTTTGGACCCTCTCAACACACCCTAATAGGATGTAGTCTACTTCAAGGGCGTACTCTCGATCATCCAAGTTATTTAGAAACTGCATCAGTAATCTAACGAACTATCTGAACGCTTTTGATAGCTCCCTTAAAGGCATAGTTAGGAACAGTCTTGTTGACTATTTGTGCAGCACCTGCGCCTAAAACTAATGGTCTTTTAACTGGGGCCTTGAATGGTTGAGGAAGTGCCACACTATCCACGCACTCGTCATTTAAATAAAGTGATAAGCGATTGTAATCAATTACAGCTCTTAACGTAGACCAAGCTCCTAATATGTTATTTTTCGCATCAATTGTAGTTCGAGTTGCAATCCAAGTACGACACAAAACTGCAATACCTAAGCGTCCGTCTTGAATAAATATTTTGTAACCTGAATTTGGTCCTGCATGAGTCACAAGGACACCATCTGAATCTGCCTTAAAATTAAGTTGAATTGTATAAGGCCATGAGGCGGGATCAATCTTAGGGTCATAGCCAAATTTTAATCCACTACCTTTCCCATCAAATACCATGGAGTTGTCGCTATATCTACAATCGTTAGCAACGACATGTATATCCGAATTGGTGGCATCTAGAAGCTTTCCATCTTGCACACTAAAGTCGCATATCGTACCTTGCTTCGATCGGTAGCGAGGTAAATTCTTGGGAAATACATCTACTCGCCAGCCAGATTCTAAAATTTGTGCATCCAGTACTTGACGCATTTCACTGTAGAGTGCTTCGTGTGCATATATTCCAGCTAAGTTATTTATTTCATGCGGATCATCACAAAGATCATAAAGTTCATCTCTATCATCTATGTCAGGATAACGGATGAGTTTATAGCGATCGGTACGTACTGCTACCATAGTCGGAATGGAATGCACTAAATCCATCCAATATTCATAAAAAATACTTTTACGCCATTCCGTATTTTTTTGCTCCAATAATGGGCGCATAGATAAGCCCTGCATAATCTCTGGTACTGAAATACTTGCGTAATCAAGCACAGTAGGAGCAAAATCTAAATTGGTTACTAATCCAGCGACTGAAGAAGCAGGCTTAATTTTATTAGGATACACAATGATCATCGGTATGCGTAGGCTTTCCTCATAGGCCAAGCGCTTATCCCAGCGGCGATGCTCCATATGAAAATAGCCATTATCACTAGTGAAGACGATCAAAGTATTATCTAAAGTACCGCGCTTTTTTAAAGCGGCAATCAGTCGACCAATGCCATCATCAACAGCGGAAACACAGCGTAGCTGCTTAACGTACTTTGTATTGCGTTGCCATGGTTTGATAGCAATTGATTCAGGTATTTGATCCGCCTCTAACTCTCGTGTACGCCACTCCCAACGATAATCTCTAATTTGCTGACGGCGCATCCATTCGGGTTTATTTTTAAAATCATCGACCCAGCTAAGCGGCTGTGGGAGTGATCGACCCGCTCCAAACGCATCTTTATGACGAGGAGCAGGTTTAAATGGCTCGTGTACAGCTTTGTGCGATAAAGCTACAAAGTATGGTTTGTCGAGTGAATGCTGATCAATAAATTCAATAGTTTTATCTGTCAGCAAATCAGTTGTATATCCCTTGAAAGAAATCTCTTTACCGTTAATATTAAACTTTGGATCGTGGTACACCCCCTGCCCTTTAAAACTGAGCCAATAATCAAAGTACGGTCGAGGCATGGCGTGATCACCCATATGCCACTTCCCAATCCAAGCAGTAGTATACCCAGAGGCTTGCAGCTCCTTGGTTAATGGTGGGGTGACCTCTGGGTTGTACTCAGAAGTTTCATTATCAATAACACCATGTTGATTGGCGTACGTTCCAGTCACAAATGTAGCTCTTGATGGGCAGCATATGGAGGTCGTTACAAATGCATTTTCCATCAAAGCACCCCGCTCGCGTAGAGCATCAATATGCGGCGTCTTCACATATGGATGACCCATACAGGATAAGGCGTCCCAACGAAGGTCATCTAGTAAAATGAAAACAACATCCGGTTGCTTTTCGCCGTTAGTCGCACTGACTGATTGTACAAACGAAGGATTGCCTATAAATCCAAAAAAAGTGAGTATTAATGCCAGCAAAAAAAAGTTATTAGATCTGAGCATAAAGGTAGAAGGTAGAAACTATTGGAGTACTGGGTATTGAGCGCTACATATCTAAATAGCTGCGTGATAAATATAAAAAAAGACTATTCAAGCGGCTAATCTAGAGTCAAACACTATAGCAATTTAATGCAACCAACTGGTAAGTTTAACGTGCAGTAGCATGTTTGCTAATAAATTATACGATTCGCTTACATATTAGCGTGGTGTCACAGGTGATGGCACTTGCTGCGCCCAGTCCGAATAAAAATTAGACATTTGCTCGAATTTATCACTATTTGAGGTACTTAGATCTTCTTGCTCCATAGGATCTGTTCGCAGATTGAACAATTCATGCTCGCCCTTCCTATTGTGGACAAGCTTCCAATCTCCTGCACGCACCGCTCCAGAGGTTCCAGCAAACCATAGTAAGGTCCTTGGCTCCATAAATTCTGGCATCTTTGAAAATAATAAGCTTAAATCTAAACCATCGACCGCTCGCTGATGATCAAGAGATGCGCCAGCAAGTGTACTTAAAGTAGGTGTAATATCTAGTGTCGTCACTGGATAGTTTGACGTAATTGCAGCATCAATCTTATTCGGCCAACTTAATATAAAAGGAACGCGTACACCACCCTCATAAAAAGTCCCTTTATATCCACGAAGCCCAGCAGTACTGCCAAGCATCTCTCCACGCGGCCAATGCTCCGGCATACCTTTAAAGGTGGTTCGCGCAGGTCCATTATCACTTACAAATAATATAACGGTATTCTCTCTGAGCATATTACCCTCGAGTGTAGACAATAAATCTCCAACTCCTTCATCGATCGCAAGTATCATAGAAGCATATAGGCGCAGTGGTTCGCTATCAATGTGCGATAGCTCCGATAGGTGCTCACTTTTACCTTGAAGCGGACTATGTGGGGCATTGTAAGATAAATATAGAAAAAAAGGATTCTGCTTAGTCTGGGCACTAACAAATTCACAAGCATGTCGTGATAAGCGATCGGTCAAATATTCGTCCCCCTCTTTGAGTGGACCCCATATGTCATTTGTTTTACTACTGCCATACTTACCATCCTCAACACCGTGATAAGCTCCATTCTTGTTAGGCCAATAATCGCCCTCCCAAACCATTTCATCATATACGTAATCAAAATATCGCTTGGCTGGCATTGGGTTCCAAGCAGGATTGTTTAAATTCCACTTGCCCACTAATGCAGTAGTATATCCAGCGCTCTTCATTAGCTCTGAAAGAGTTTGATGTCCTCTCGGCACGCGCACCGCTCCCATATCTGAATTCCAATAAACGCCAATTCGGCTAGGTTGCATCCCAGTAAGCAAGCCGACTCGACTTGGTCCGCAGACAGGACTAACGGTATAGCCTTCGGTAAAGCGTATCCCAGACTCAGCTAGCGAATCAACATTTGGAGTTTCAACAAGCCCACCGCCATAGCAACTAAGGTCACCAAAGCCCATATCATCCACACAAATTAAAATAATATTAGGTCTTAGCCCGGAGCTATGCGCATTAAGTAAAGATACAAAAAATAAACTCGCATATAAGTAAGTTTTGGGGATCACTGAGGGATTAACAAACATAAATGGTATTAATTATCATAGCGCTCAAAAAAACGCGTCTTAACTGAACCAAAATTGCCTTTTTCCCAGCTATTACTGTCTTCCGGCTTTTCGGCACTAACTTGTTCTAAATATAGCTCTAATGCCGCACACATCTGCGCTTTAAGAAAAGTCTTTTCCTCTGATAAGTCAGTGCTCTCTCCTGGGTCATTAGCAACATCAAACAATAAATCGCGCTCTGAAGAATAAAAACGCAGCAACTTATAGTCGCCTATTCGGATCGCTGAATGGGGCTCATTGATGCCAACCATGTTATAATGCGGGAAGTGAAAAACAAGACCCTCTGCA
>JAYYDJ010000010.1:0-9783 GCA_036160955.1 Verrucomicrobiota bacterium
TTCGTCGTCGTCACAAATATCTGCCACTAATGGATGGTTGAGCAGCCATGCAAAGCAGAGCCCTAAGTTACCAGCCATTAGTGATACAATTTGCAGATAGGGCATTTCTGGTGAGAAGCAGAACCATGTACTGCCATAACCAGCTGCAGCGGTAAAGAGTCCGAAGGCTAAAAGTTTGTGTTTGTCGAAGTAGCGAGTAAGCCACGAAATGACTGGCAAGATACCAATTTGCGAGAATGCAATGATGGTACCCACAGTGCCACCTAATATACCGGCTTGTTTCATATCACCAGAGAAGATGTAGAAAATGTTAATATATTGCATGAGTGGAATTGCAGCATAAAGGCCGATGAAGACCAAAAAGGCTGCGCCCACTACTCTAAGATAAGCTCTATTGGTAAAGGTATATTTTAATGCGTCTTTTAATCGGATTGGTTCTTGGTGATGCTTCGCAAAGCGCTCACGGCAAACGAGGGCGGCTGGTAAAGAAGTGAGCAAAATTAGGAGCGCCGCAGTTGGACCGATCCAACGTGCTCCGAGATGAGCCTCTCCGCCAAAAGTATCGAGCATTAGCAAGGCGAGGATCCATGGCAGAATGAAGTTTGCCATCTGGCCTGGAATATTGCGGTAAACCGACAGCGTCGCTCTTTCTTGATAATCATCCGATAGCTCCAACCCCAGTGCAGAGAAAGGGATTATGAAAATCGTGAATCCGAGATAAAAGATACAAGCCGATATGGAAAGGTATGTAAAAAGAACTGCCTTAGAAGCGCCATCTGGAGGGAACCACATGATTGCAAAGAAGGCCGTCATGATGAGCGCCCCTACAAAAATAAATGGGCGCCTTCGTCCCCAACGAGTGCGGCTATTATCGGACCAATTTCCCATTGGTGGATCGGTGAAGGCATCGAGTACTCGAGAGATGGATAGTGCGATGCCAATCATGAAAGGCGATAGGCCATAGCCGATATTAAATACCGGATAAACCATCTGCAAAATAGCATTGTTTGCAAAGTTCTCGGCGAAGCCGCCGACTCCCCATGCAGCCTTCTGTGAAACGGGCACTCTTGTCGTTTTTTTATCCGGCTTTGAGGATGCGTGGCTAGGGGTCGCGGTAGACATAAAGTACTAATATATTTGGCAGAAAGATTTTTGCGTTATGATAAGAAAATGTGCAAGCCATAGCCACCGGCAAGTCTACATTAATATGCGTCTACCCAAATATAGCGCAATAGACCTACAAGCTGTTTTGCTTGATGAAATCGATAATTTCGTGGACGTATCCAAATGCAAGTGCGACCACTGTGTCGGCACCGCCATAATAAATGCCTAGTCGCCCTGTTCCCGGGTCATGTAGTGCCGCGCAGGGGAAGGTTACATTCTGTACATCGCCGACACACTCGTATATTTCAGTAGGAGCAAGCACATAGGAATTAGCGCGCTGGAGGACTTTCCATGGCTGCTTTAGATCAAGCAGCGCTGCTCCCATACTGTATACGAAGCCATTACAGGAATTCAGAACGCCGTGATAGATCATCAGCCAACCTTCGGAGGTCTTTATTGGGATCGGTCCTGGTCCAATTTTTGTATGCTCCCAGTTAGATTCTGGCTTCATAATCCAGCGGTGCTTACCCCAGAAAGCTAGATCCGGACTCTCACTGTAAAAAATCTCACCGAATGGGGTGTGGCCGTTGTCACTCGGGCGACTCATCATGGCAAAGTTACCGTTAATCTTTTCTGGGAATAAGACGCCGTTCCGGTTGAAAGGTAGAAAGGCATTTTCTTTTTGATGAAAGCTCTTGAAATCTTTTGTCCATGCCACGCCGATGGTCGCGCCATGATAGTAGTTGCACCATGTGATGTAGTAACGATCTTCAATGTAGACAACACGTGGGTCATACCCGTAAACAAAGGCACCAATACTTTCATCTGCACAAATAAACTCTATCGGGGTTTCATTAATATCCCACTTTAAGCCGTCGCCACTAAAGCCGACATGTAAGCGCATATTTCGGCTACGATCATCCACCCGAAAAACGCCCGCGTATCCTTTGCCAAAGGGAACGACAGCACTGTTAAAAATGCTGTTGGCGATAGGAATTGAATTACGAGGGATGACTGGATTACCAGAGAATCGCCAAATCGGATCCTTGTTGCCAACAGGACGCTCTTCCCATGGCATATTTTCTAAAACAGCCGGATTATAGGGCAGATGTGATTTCTTTGTAGTTTTCATTTATAAGTATATAGATATTTAGACCTTATCAAAATATCAGAATAACTGCTTGGCGAAGTTTATATTTGAGATATTTTGTCGGCATTCTTTTGGTGAAATCACTTATAAAATATGTCTAGAAACGCAGGGGCATTGTTGCTTGCGCATTTGATGCCTCAAATGAGATCGCTTTCAGCGACGCTATGCCTGAAGCGTGACCTTGGGGATTTTTTAAAATATCGAAATGTATGAGCTGTTCTCCTGCATTTAAATGTAGTGACCCAAGAGGTATGGACTTTGCTTTATTAATCATTTTACTGATTTGGGCATTACCTGCAGCGAGCCGTACAGTAGTATTTTGCATGACCCCTTCTGCATGCAGAAAAATATCATACAATCCAGTTGTCATTACATTGATATTAAAACTTGCCCCTGCTTTTGCGCCCATGAGGTTTTTCACTGCGTGGCTTGCGTATTTTGCGGGTCCGCGCAAAAGTGCGGGCGCAGCACCGTAAACTATGCTGGAACGGTAATCTCCACCAATTTGAAAGACTGGCATTTGGTATGCCCTTCCAGATTCTCTTGCCTTTAGAAATGCCTCTTGAGTCTGAGCGTTTAAAACAGCAAAACGCTGCGGTTCAACTGCGGCCAAATTACGGGTCTCCATAGGATCTTCTTGGATGTTGAAAAGCTGACCGCTTCCGCCTGATCGAACGAGTTTATAAGGACCAGACCTCAATGCTAAGTGCTGGCGAGAAGCAGGTAAGTTATCGATCGATTTTAAAAAGTCATAGCGTGCCCGTCCATCCTGATCTTGGACATGGTCATTGGCAATAAATAGGCTGCGAGCAGGTAGTGGCGTCTGGTTTTTTAATAGGGGTACCAGTGACAAGCCGTGGATGTCTAAGCCATCTTCGAGGCTTGCACTATCAAGCCCTGCCAATTCACATATCGATGGGAAAAGATCGATAACGTGCGTTGGAGTCACCTCTTCGCGTGGATCAATTTTATCCAACCAGCGCACGAACAGAGGGACGCGAATACCGTTTTCCCATACGCGTGCTTTATTTCCTCTTAGTTTACTAGGATTGCGCAAATTCCACTCTGTACTTGTAAGCGCAGGGAGGTCTTTTCTGCCAGATTCATTAATTGGACCGTTGTCAGATAGGTAGAAGACGACTGTGTTCTCAGCGATGCCAGACTGCTCGATAGCGTCGAGTACAATCCCGACATTAGTATCGAGAGCTTCTAGCATAGCAGCGAGCGTGGCGAGTGATTCGGAGTAACCCTTAAGACGGTAGTTCTTTATAAGATTCTCTGGCGCCTGCCAGGAACCATGTGGCGCCATCGGAGAAAATAACACACAGAATGGCTTTTCTGCGCCAGCGTGCTTCGTGATGTAAGTTGCCACACGCTCAGCGAGAACTGTATCAGTCCATCCGCTGGCTTTGTAGGAACCGTCTTTTGTGAAGAGTTGGCCGTTTAAGTGTTGGTATAATCCTGCCATCACTGCGGTGTCAAAGCCTCTGTTCCAGGGCAGGTAACCTTGAGTCTTGCCGCTGTGCCATTTACCAAAAAAACCGGTGTAGTAGCCTTCTGATTGGGCAAGCGTTTGTGCAAAGGTCCGTTCGTCCAGATTTAAATAGTCCTGACCTCCGTGTACGCCCCACACGCCCGTTTCTAAAAACCGGCGCCCAGTCAATAGGGAGGCTCTAGTAGGTGCGCAGGTTGAGTTGACATAAAAATTTTCAAAGACCACGGAGTCTTGGCGAAGTGCATCGAGTCTTGGTGTATTAAAAATCTTTGGGTTAAGGGCACCGAAGTCATCGTAACCTTGGTCGTCAGAAATAATAATAACTAAATTCGGTGGCTTATTGTTTACTAACTGTCCATTAGATTTAGGTGGTGTTAGCATACAATTTATTGCAACGCACAAAATCGCAATAGATCTCACAGGTATAACAGGAATCATAAATCAATGATTGGGCATAATTATTTAAATACTACAAATTTTAATTGGGTTATATTATCATATTTGATGATAGATAAGAGTTTTGTAAGCAATCTTTGAGCAACGATTGAAATTATAATTAGTAAGTCTGGACAGAATCCCCTTAGATCCTCATGACTTCGAATGGACTATAATTCTTTAGTCCGCAAATTTCGATTTGTTAATAATCAGTATACTTATTAACGCGATTTAACTATGGCTAATGAAAATATCTTGAAGCGATTTGTCGGTAATCCTGTCATTACAGCAAGTGCAGTACCGCGCGCTAATAGTATCCATAATAGCGCAGTTGTGAAGTATAATGATGGTTATGCAGGAATTTTTCGTGTCGATGAAATTGATTTTAATTTCACCATGCACGTCGGTTTTAGTAATGATGGTATCGCATGGGATATAGATCCACAGCCGCTTAAAATGACGGCAGATCATCCGGAGATTCCAAGTCATGCTCGTTTTTATGATCCTCGCCTAACTTTGCTTGAGGGGACGTATTATTTTACTTGGTGCATAGACTCGCTACAAGGACCTTGTATTGGGCTGGCAACTACAAAAGATTTTAAGCACTTTGAGCAGCATGAAAATCTGATGCCGCCAGCTAATCGTAATTGTGTAATCTTTCCTCGAAAAATAAACGGTAAATATGCAATTTTACACCGACCGAGTGATCGAGGTCATACGCCCTTTGGTGATATTTTTTACTCAGAAAGCCCAGATATGACATATTGGGGAAAGCACCGTTTTGTCTTCGGTACGCTCGAAAGTAGTTGGCAGTCGACCAAGGTAGGTCCTGGGCCTGCACCGATTGAGACGACTGAAGGATGGTTATTGATTTACCATGGAGTCTGGACCAGTTGCAACGGATACCTTTATTATACTGGCGGTGCCTTGCTGGACTTGGATGAACCTTGGAAGGTCATTGCCCGCTCTAAGGACTATTTACTCGCACCGACCGAGCTATACGAGCGGGTTGGAGACGTTCCAAATGTAGTTTTTCCAAGCGCTGCAGTCACCGATGGGGATGCTGTCCGTATTTACTATGGATGCGCCGACACATGCGTATCCATAGCGGAGGGTCAAATTAGTGATATTGTAGCGTTCGTTAAAAAGAATACTCTTTAATTTATCAAAATTTAATTTATCACTGTCCGCTACTGAGATGGTTCAATGATAAAACAGTCTATACTGTTACAGTAGATTTTCCTATGAAAATATCCATACTTTTTCTTTCTAGTCTTCTAGCAACTCTATGCATTGCAGAAGAATCATTTGTCCTTTTTGATTTTGAGAATGTAAAGGAGGGTGCTTTACCTCCTGGTATTGAAGTGCTCAATGGCGCAGATGATGCGGGCAGCGTAACAATCGTTTCCTCTAAAGAAGTGGGTTCACAGTCGTTGCAGTTGATCGGTGACATGCTAGGTTCTGATGGCCGAGGCTATCGCAGTATGGCAGCTATTAAATTAAGCAAGCAATTTAATCCTGCCCAGTATGAAAGATTTCAGGCCGCCTTGGCATCAGTCAATAAAGTATGGCGAATCCAGTTCGACCTATGGATCGATACATCCAGTATGGCTTTTTTTAAATTTGAATTTGGCTTGAACTCTGCTAGCAGCGGTTATCAAAAAGCGGGTGGCGCAAGTTTTTTAAGTATGAAAGAAAAAGATCTCAAAGCTTTGGGATCTGGAGTACAATATCTCGGACAGATGCGGATACTTTCGAGTGATTTTGCTAGGCCAATATTATCAGGAGATGCTTTCTACAATTTTACTTTTAAGCAGAATTCGAAGACCGGCATATTACCAACTTTTTACATAGATAATATAAAAGTTTTTTATACCCAGAATCAATCAATGTAACTAGAGGGTTACAGCTTTAGTATAATATTTCGGTGAAATGATAAAATATTTTAATCTCCCTATTGTATTCGCTGGATTTTTTATGGCAGTGGTATCGTGCTCCGATGGGCACGCAAAGGATGAAGTCCGACCTAATTTTCTTGTCATCTACGTCGATGACATGGATCTCAATGATATTGCCGCTTATGGCGGTCGCGTGCTGACACCCAACTTAGATGCCCTCGCTGCGAGTGGCGCACGTTTTGAGCGCTACTATGCGACCTCACCAGTTTGTAGTCCGAGCCGATATAGTCTTTTTACAGGTCGTTATGCATCGCGCAATAAATACCTCGAAGGCGTGACTGCAGCCGATGATGTAAATTTTATTCAGTGGAATGTTCATCTTGAGGGCGATGAATCAACACTTGCGCACATACTTTCTGGTGCAGGTTATGTCACCGCACTTGTCGGCAAGCACCATAATTCGGCAAACCAGAAGCACCAGATTCGAGTGCCGGAAACAGCAGATCCCAACGATCCAGACGTGATCAAAAAGATGCAGCGAAATCATGAATTTTTAACTCGCATGATTGCCGATCACATGGGCTTTGATGAAGTGATTAACGTATACGCAAATAATTTTCATGTACTGGACATACCCAAAATAATGCACCAGCACAATCCGGAATGGATTGTTTCTGGCGCTCTTGATTTTTTGCGCAGGCATCAAGCAAATCCATTTTTCATGACGGTTGCACTAACTATTCCACATGGTCCCGATAATATTAAGTCAATGCTTTCAGATCCGCGAATAACGCCCCGTGGTTATCTAGATTCGGCGCCATTAGTACAAGAGCCCCGTCAATCGGTTTTTAAGCGTGTTAAAGATGCAGGATTGTCGCGCCGCCTAGCAAACATAACTTGGCTCGATGATTCAGTCGGAGCGATCGTGCAGGAGCTAGAAGATTTAGGCATACGCGAAGAAACGATGCTTGTCTTTGCTAGCGATCACAGTGATTTCGGCAAGATGACTGCCTATGAGGCGGGGATTCGTACGGCTTGTATCGTTTCATGGCCGAAAAAGATTCCAGAAGGTAGGGTTATTGATGCCCTCAGTTCAAATCTCGATTGGGCGCCGACCTTTTTAGCGGCAGCTGGGATCGAAGTTCCAAATAGCTATATAATTGATGGCGAGGATTTGCTGCCACTGCTTACTGGAGAGGTGACAAGTGTCAGAGATAATTTGTTTATTGAGATCACCTACACACGCGGCGTAGTGAGTAAAGATTGGAAATATATTGCTACGCGATTTCCGAAAAGCCTGCAGTCTGTTATCACAGCTGACAATAGGCATGAATTTAATCAGGAAGGGGAGCGTATGACTCAGGATCCATATGCTGGAGCAGTGCATGCGCGCTACGGGGTTAATAAGAAATACCCAGGCTATTATGACGATGATCAACTGTATTACCTGCCGAATGATTCTATGGAGCAAAAAAACCTTGCTCTGGATACCAGCGCGCTAGCAGTTCAGCTAGAGTTACAAGCTGCGCTGAGGGCGCATCAGGCTGATAAACCTCATGCCTTTGGCGAGTTTGGTGGTGGCGTTCGCTGAGTTAGTAATCTCCTCTTAGGATGCTATAAATCCGCTATAGAAAATGCTTTTGCGCTGGGCGCAGATAGACTAATCGCATTACTTCTTGTACTTCACCGCTACAGGCGCGACGGGATTTTTTGCATCATTGCTAACTCCCGCAGGAAGAGCGGCTTTCCACCCAGCGTGCAACTGTGCGCTCAGAGTCTCTTCGATAGCTGCGTAGTTTTGATGGTCTGCAAGATTTATTGATTCCAAGGGATCTGTCTGATGGTCGTAGAGTTCGCGGTGGGCGAGCACTCCACGCTCACCCGTAACTGGGTTTTTTCGGTACCAAGCGACATAGCGATAGCGATCGGTTCGGATCGCATAGCCTTCTACCGAGTTGCTTCTAGGGAACTGACTGAAGGCAGCTGATTTCCAAGAGCGATTCGGCTCTTTCAGAAGGGGAACCAGTGACGTGCCCTCCAAGTAATTTGGAATTTCATGACCAGTAAGTTCGAGCAGGGTCGGGTAAAGATCGACATATTCGACCAGCGCTTGAGAATGACTGCCCGAGGATTCTGAATGGGGAACCTTAATTATAAGAGGTGCCCTCGTTGCATTCTCAAAATTAGTCGTTTTGCCCCACATGCCTTGCTCGCCAAGGTGCCAACCATGATCTGACCAAAACACGACAATCGTGTTGCTAGACAGGCCAAGTTCTTCCAATGACTCGAGGATGAGCCCTATTTGCGCATCCACGAAACTGACGCAGGCTAGGTATGCATGGATTAATTCGCGCGCGTAGTGTTCTGGTAATTGCTTACGAGTATCGGTCGCAGGCCCTTTATATTTCTTGAGCGCATAGTGTGCTGTGGATACTGCATGTTGCGAAGTGTCTAATTGATAGTTTTCGGGAAGTTCGATAGTGTTTGGATCGTAGAGGTCGAAGTACCGCTTAGGGGCTACAAAGGGTAGGTGAGGTTTGTAAAAACCGACAGCTAGAAAAAAAGGAGCTTCTTTATCTGAATTGCAGTAACCCTTCAGAGTGGCGATGACTTCTCTTGCGACCTTACCATCTTTGTAGTTAGCATCCGGTAAGTCGGCAGCTTCATAAGCTGGAGTCGTTGGTCCGCGACCATTTTGGTAGGCTTTGCCAGCCTCGATATTCTCTGGCAATTGGTAGTGTGGAATAAATGGTGGTTGGTATTCGCGCTCGGAAAGATGCTCTTGAAGTCCATGATGCACTTTGCCTAGGTTTCTAGTAAAGTAGCCTTTGCTAAAGAAGAACCTAGAAAGACTTGGATGTTTCGGCAGAACTTCATTAACAAAGTATTCAGAATAGGGATAGTCCGCGCCGGTGGTATCCGGACGTAAACCGGTCAAAAAGCTAGCTCTGGAAGCGGAACAGACTGCCTGCTGCACGTAGGCTCGCTTGAATACGACTGAATCTTCTGCCAGTTTATTTAAGTGAGGAGTAATCGCCAAGCGACTACCATATGCCCCGAGTTCGGGCCTTAGATCGTCAACTCCAATGAAAAGCACATTCGGCTGTGCTTTTAAGTCTTTAAATGGGCCTGCTAGGCATAAAGATATAGATGCGCTAACCGATAAAACAGATAGACAAAATTGCATTATATATTGCATTATTAATCTCTGATAAAATGGCGATATTTATCTTAAGGTTGTAATTATTTTCTTTAATTTCTAAAAAGGTTAAGCGGTCATATCAGTATTCTTTAAATCCGGTCACACATGCTGACTGGCCACGGGGTTTTTTCTTAGCTGTCTTTTTGCTGATGTGTATATTCATCTAGCGCCTCTTATAAATATTTTATCCTTGCGAAATAGCGTGCTTATTGCACTCGTTAACGTGTGAAGTTTTCTTTTTACCCTCTTCTTTCTTCTGCTGCAGCTTTGTTTTATACTGTCAGCGTTTATGCGGATACGACTGCGCCTGTAATCACAATAGCAGGCAATAGCACAGTAACAGTAGAAGCAGTAAAAGCACCAAGAGTTATAGATTATGACAGTCCTAATACAGTTTCGACATTCGACCCAGAAACTGGAGAATTTGGATATAGTTCTGTAGAGTATCTTAATCTTGCGGACGACGACTCGGGAGTATTCCGAACAAATGCATTAGATA
>JAYYDJ010000011.1:0-77556 GCA_036160955.1 Verrucomicrobiota bacterium
ACTTATGGGTCTGGGCAGTGCCAGTTCACCTTCTATTTGATTGCGAGTGATCAACCTACCAGCTGTTGCGCAGAGGAGCAAATTGCAGACGCGCCATTACTTGCCCATAATACCAAGCCAAAGATGATTCCATCGACTGCGAAAGGAAAGCAAGCAACGACTAAATTTGGTAGAATTGAGGCTGTAAGTACCGGTTGGGCGTTGTGGCAGGCTACGGTGACTTATATGAGGCCACATCAAGTCCGCGCCCATGCTGTGACTGTTGGCATTTCGATCATTGGTGACACTCTTTATGGTGGCCCTACTTCCCCAAGATTACGCGATTTGGAGCCAAGTAAGCGTGGTTCTGGAGTCGGCACTCCTCTGTTCAATGGGGTAGCCTTGCATTTAGCTGAGTTACGAATGCCGGAAAATGATGAATCGCCCGCAGTGACTTTTAAGGCGGCTTTGCCTCGACCATTTTCCGCGCTTCTTAAGCGCTTGAAGCTACCTGTACCTTCTAAAATAGATTGTGGATAACAATAATTGATTGAAGAAAAGCCTTTACAGCTAAGCCCTGCTTCGACTTAAGAGAGCGCTTTCGTATACAAAAATTAATTTAATTATGGGTAACCTTAAGAAAAAACGCCGTTTAAAGATGAATAACCACAAGCGCCGTAAGCGCTTAAAGTCGAATCGTCACAAGAAGCGCACCTGGTAGTGCTTCTCCATATAGGCTTATAATATAGTACTTTACTAGCAGGGCGGCTTCCACTTGAGGGAGTCGCCTTGTTGTTTTTACTCCTTTGAGGACTACTTACCAAATAAAAATTGCAAGCTTTCGCTGGCAGAGCGGATTGTTTCTTTAGCAGTGGCATCGATGCCATCCAATAAGGTCGATTCGATAACATTAAGGAGATTCTGACCACCTCCTTCAAGAATTCCACTCGGGTTTGATAAGGCAGGTCCAATTACTTGCAGTACTTCGATGAGTACCGAATCAATGATCCCTTGGATCGATTCTTGGTAGTTACGATTGCTAATATTATTTAGCTCTATACGCGGCAAAGAAATGGGCGCAGTGGTCCCTAGAAATTCAATGTTAACGATACCGTTTTCTATGATGAGTTTCTTAACTATGACATTTCTAATATCCTTAGGATGGCCTTGAGCTTTTTCGACGTTTGCAGGCTTATTACTGTTTTTGGAAGTCTTGATATTTTTTTGTAGGACTTCCAAATTTGTACCTGCACGATTTTTTTCGTAATTGATTGTGGGGGATTTAATGTAAATTTCGTTAATGATCATTGTATCCCCTATTAGTGAGCTCGTTTGGATATCTAGATCGACTAAATCGAACGTAAGAATGTATTCTTGTTCAAAGTCGGATGGATTCGTAACTTTCAAATTATTTAATGTCCCTGTACCGGAAAGAAGAGATACATTAACTGAACCTAGGGAGATCTTAGTCTGCGCCACTTGAGTGCCCCATGCCTCAATGCCAATACGGATTCCTTGATTAACTAGGTATGCACCAAAGAAATAAGCTACTAGGCTTAGTAGCACGAAAAAAATGCCTAGCTTCTTAACCATTTTTATTAGCATGCATACAATCCATAATTACTTCAATTTCTTAGACCTTTGCAAACTCTTAGGAAAAACCAGTAGAGTCGCATTCATTACAGTTAGCTTATTTTAAGAGGCTCTTCTTGGTACCATTGTTAATAGGCTAATTGCTTTACTTCCAGCGCTCTTCTAGCTTTGCTTGTGACGATTATGAGTAAACCCGTTCAGAGTATCGAGGATGGTCGAAAAGCCATGCACACCGAGGCTACAGCTATACGAACTGCGGCTGACCGATTGGATGCATCCTTTGAGCGCGCTGTAACTATTTTGCTGGGTACCGAGTCTAAGTTGATTTTTTGTGGGATTGGTAAGTCTGGGCACGTAGCTGGCAAACTCGCTGCGACATTTTCAAGTATTGGGATCCCCTCGGTATTCATGCATGCAGCAGAAGCGATTCATGGCGACTTAGGCGTTTATAGGCCTGGAGATACAACAATTGTTTTGAGTAAAAGTGGCAGCACCGACGAGGTTCTTCGTTTAATGCCAATATTGAAGCAGCAAAAGTCACCCATTATTGCAATTGTTGGTAATCTTGACTCGCCGATTGCCCAGTCTGCAGATGTCGTACTTGATGCTAGTGTAACAACAGAGGCAGACTCATTAAACCTGATGCCGACCGCTAGCTCCTCTGTTAGTTTGGCCATTGGGGATGCGCTCGCGACTGCATTAGCACAGGCGCGCGGGTTTTCCGCAGAGCAATTTGCCATCCATCATCCAGGAGGCCAATTAGGTCGTAATCTTACCATGCGCATTGAATCAGTTATGCATGCTATAGATCATATTGCCTGCGCGTCGCTCAGCCATAGCCTTCGCGAGGTATTAATTTGTATGACTGAATATCCTTTAGGAGCAGCCTGTATAGTCGACACCGAGGAGAAATTATTGGGAATAATAACAGATGGAGATGTACGGCGCTTACTAGCAAAGAAAGGGGATATTTTAGATCTACCGATCGGCGACTGTATGACGCGGGATCCACTTACGGTGGATAAAGAGCAATTGCTTGGTGAAGCCATACAATTGATGGAGGATAGAGAGTCGCAGATATCTGTACTTCCTGTTCTCGCTAGCGATGAGCATAAATTAGTCGGATTAGTCCGATTACATGATGCTTATCAACCATCCTCGCTTCGCTCATAAAGGTGATATATCAGAAACGGGCTCTCCTCAATCGCTTTTAAGGTTGCGAGATGCCTGCATGCGCTTTGTTTTACTTTTGTTCCTATAATTTGGTAGTTTTTATTTTCATTCATGTATCTCAAAGAGATCGTTATAAGTGGTTTTAAGAGTTTTGCAGATCGCACACGTCTGGACTTACGCCGTGGAATGACTGCTGTTGTAGGGCCTAACGGTTGTGGTAAAAGTAATATTGTCGATGCGATTCGTTGGGTGCTCGGCGAGCAAAGTGCTAAAGCATTACGAGGTTCTTTAATGCAGGACGTCATTTTTGAAGGTACGGAAAAGCGTAAGGCTCTACCAATGTGTGAAGTCGCCCTAACTTTTACCGACTGTGAGTCCGAATTGGGTACTGCGTTTAATGAAGTAGAGATTTCTCGCAGAGTAACTCGAGAAGGTGGTAGCGATTATTATATTAATGGAAAAATTTCTCGGCTAAAGGACATACAGCGCTTATTTGCTAATACTGGGGTAGGTCGGGTATCTTACTCATTTATGTTGCAGGGACAAATTGACCAGGTGCTTTCAACAAACCCTGCAGAGCGTCGAACGATTTTTGAAGAGGCTGCTGGAATAACCTTATACAAAGCGCAGCGTAAGGAAGCACTGAATAAATTAGCTCTCGTCGATACGAATTTAGCTCGAGTTACAGATGTTATTGAAGAAGTCAGTCGCCAAATAGGCTCACTTAAACGCCAAGCTAGTAAGGCGCTGCGTTATCAAAGAATTAATCACCGTTTATCGCATTTAGATTTGGCATTTAGTGCTTATCGTTACTCTAATTTAAGAGATTCAATAGAACAGATTTCTTCGAGTGCGGACGCTTTACGGCAGAAGCTAAAAACCCACACCGATTCGCTTGAATCAGACGAGCGAGCACTGACGCAGCAAAAGTCTGCACGTGGAGAATTATCGGAAAAAATGCAAGACTTGCAGCAGCGTGTTTATAATTTACGATCTGAAAAAGAAAATGCGGATAACCAGGCTGAATTCGCAGATATTCGCTGTGGAGACCTGCAAGGGCGCATCGCAGAACTCAGAAAAGAAATCGACGATCTAGAGGAGCAAAAAAGTTCGCTCGCTAAGCGTGCTGAAGATGAAGCTGAAAATAAACAATTACAGTTAGGGGTCGTTGATGATTCCGATCGTATTTTCCAAGATCGTAGTAAGGATTTAGTAAAAGCGCAGGAAGCGTTAGGAACGATGGAGGCAGAGCTGCAAGAGGGTCGTCAATCAGTTTTACTTGCCGAAAATCGGATCAACCGTGCCCGCTCTCAGTGTACGACATTAGAGGTCGATTTAAAGACCTATCAAGTAAAGCATGCCTCGCTTACCGAAACAATTATTGAACTCAAGAATCAAGGAGAGGTTCTAAGCCAGGGATTACTTGAGATTCAACGCGTTTTTGAAAAGCGTCAAAACGACCAGCAACGCAGTCAAGCAGCGCTTGAGTCGGCTAAACAGGTTTCGGAGAATGTATTGGTACAATTTCGTAAATTACAAGAAGCGATCCAAGACCAAGACCGTAGTATTGCGCGCAGAACAGCACAGCTCAATATACTAGAGGGCTTACAGGCAAAATTTGAAGGCTTTGGAGAGGGTGCCAAGGCAATCCTTGGAGATCAGTTAAATGACCTAGTGGCCAAGGACAATGTCGCGATTGTGTCCAAAGAATTAAAGGTTAAAAAGCCGTATACGAAGGCTCTAGAGGTTTTGCTTGGATCTGCTATGGAGGCACTTTTTATAGGAGACTCCGATAAAGCGCTCTCCTTGATTGATAGGCTGGACCGCGACGCACTCGGTAGGGCTTGTTTACAAATTGAGATTAATACAGCTCGCAGTACCCCTAAAGCCCAATTAGCGGACAACCTAGTTCCAGCTATATCGGTTGTTAGTGTGCGAGATGACACACTCAATGAGCCCGTTAGCCGTTTGCTCTCCAGATGTTATTTTGCAGATAGTTTGGAAGAGTTCATGGAGTTCTGGAAAGTAACTCCAGAATTTAATTTTTTATTCGTAGCAACTAAGGACGGTGAAATCATTGACTGCCGAGGACTTATCCACGGCGGCCGTACCTCTGGGAAAATGGCGTCTAATGTTCTTGCCAGAGAAGCAGAAATTCGTCAACTGCGAGCTGAGATTGATGCGGACCGTAAGGAACTCAATAATCGTCGCAAAGAAGCATCGGATCTTGATGAGAATCGTAACTCAGCAGAATCTAAAGTAGACTCTGAACGCCAAAAGCTAAGTGAATTGAACAGTGAAATCTCTGTGCTAAATTCAGAGGAGCAAGCGCAGAAAGAAAGAATTGAGCAAAATTCACTACAGCGCCAAGCAAGCGAAGAGCAGATTAAAGGGTTGGATGAACATCACGGAGATTCTGTCCGAGAATTAAAAGAGGCACAAAAAGAATTAAAGACTTCCGAGACAGGACTGTCTGATGAGAGGCAAGCAGTGACTAATTTAGAAGAGGCTATCCAACAAGCTCGTGAAATTAGGGATCATAAGCGAGAGTTAGTCGCAGATGTGCGACTTGAACTTGCGGAGCGTAAGCAGCGCCTAGAATCACTCGACCGCTCATTGAATGAAGTAGAGCGCGAGAGTGGCAGTTTGCAGGAGCGGATACTTCGGCGTAACCAAGAGATCGATACTATCCATGAACAAATTTCCAAGCTTAAGGGTAACCGAGTCAGTGAGTCTGATAAGAGCATTGAATTAGAAAAGACTTTATCGATTGCTACCGAACAACTCGAGCAAGACCAAACTTCACTTAAAGTTATGGATAATACTATTTCAGATATCGATGCGGGACTATCTGAAAGGCGCGCCACTAGTCGAGCGTTTGATCAAGAATTAACAAAATTGGATGTACGACTAGCAGAAGAGCGCTCGCAGCTTGGTTTTATCGAGTCTTCGGCACAGGGTAATTATCAGATTGAATTACAGGCAGTTGATTGGAAGTCAGAGCTATGGGAAGCAGGTATTGAGTTTGATAAGCGAGTGAATTTAGATCAGGTGGATGATCCCGATCAAATTACCGCACTAGCAAAACAAGAACGAGAGGATCCAACTCAGGAGGATTTAGCAGAAATGGACCTAACAGATTGGTCACTAGTAGAAGCTGAAGTACAAGAATTAAAGGGAAGAATTACCAGTATGGGCCCGGTCAATTTAGACGCTATTAGTGAATATGCTGACTTGAAGGAGCGCCACGACTTTCTCAAGAAACAAAGTGAGGATCTTTGGAATTCGAAGAATGCTTTGGTAAAGACGATCGATGAAATTAACGAAACCTCACAGTCGCTGTTGCGTGATACTTTTTTGCAGGTGTGGTAAAAATTTGCATTTACTTATGAGAAACTATCCGGTGGTGGCTTTGCTGATTTACAGTTAATTGATTCGGAGGATCCATTAGAGTCAGGCATAGAAATTATCGCTCGCCCTCCAGGCACGAGACTCAAGAGCGTATCTTTACTTTCTGGAGGTCAGCGTACTATGGCGGCAGTCGCACTTCTTTTCGCAATTTATATGGTTCGCCCAAGCCCTTTCTGCGTACTCGATGAAATTGATGCTGCCTTAGATGATGCCAATATTGGGCGTTTTTGTGAGACTCTTCAGGGCTTTACGTCTAAGTCGCAGTTTCTTATTATCACACATAATAAACGTACGATTTCTAATGCAGATACTGTCTTTGGTGTAACGATGCCTGAGAAGGGAGTTTCCACACTAATTTCTATGCGTTTCAACAAAGACAGTAACAGCCCTGATTTGGTTGGCTTAGAAAGCCGTTAGCAATTTAAAAAAGTGATAACATTAGATGTAGATATCTTATTTCTACTGTACTTGGGGAGTGGTTTTTTACTAATCTTCACTCTATGGTTTTACTCTGAATGGCGTGATTCGAATCGTTTTAAGGCGCATGAACCTAAGGTTATATATCACTGCATCAAGTGCTCCTGTATTTATACTGGATCACAAAAAAGTAATGAATTAGAGTGTCCGGAATGTGGATTTGTCAACGGACGCTTAAGATTTTAGTTTACACTAAGCATTACTCCTCGTCTCTCTTATAAATGTCTAAGCATATAGCAGTTCTTGATTTTGGATCACAGTATACGCAGGTTATTGCACGTCGCATTCGTGAGGCCAATGTCTTATCTCGGATCTACCCATACAACACTCAGGCGAGCGTGCTCGAGGAAGCAGGGGCGCAGGGTATTATTCTTTCTGGTGGGCCATCATCAGTGTTAGTAGATGGGTCGCCACATCCAGATGCTGCGGTATTTGAAATGGGAATTCCTGTGCTCGGAATCTGCTATGGAGAACAACTCATGGCTCACATGCTAGGCGGCGAGGTCGGTAAGAGTGAAGAGCGTGAATTTGGGCATGGAACTTTAGTCATTGAGCATAAGGGTGAGCTCTTTGATGGATTGCCTGATAGCTTGCGGGTTTGGAATTCACATGGAGACCGCCTCGAAGTATTACCGCAAGGCTTCAGGGCAATCGCTTCCACGGAGAACTCCCCGTTTGCTACTATTGAAAATGCGGAGAGGAATTTTTATGGCATGCAATTTCATCCAGAGGTTGCTCATTCAGAAATGGGCACCCAAGTTATTGCCAATTTTTTGTTCAAAATATGCGAATGCCAGGCGGATTGGTCGATGGCGAATTATATCGAGCAAACAGTACAAAAAATACGTGAAAGTGTAGGCAATGAAAGTGTGATTCTTGGCTTATCTGGAGGGGTAGATTCTTCTGTAGCAGCAGCGCTTATTCACAAAGCGATTGGCCGGCAATTAACATGCGTCTTTGTGGATAACGGGTTACTTCGCTTAAATGAGCGAGAGCAAGTGGAAAAGCTGTACGGTGAACATTTTGATTTAGATGTTCGCGTGGCTGATAAAGGGAAGCTCTTTTTAGATCGTCTTGCTGGCATCTGCGATCCAGAGCAGAAGCGAAAAATTATTGGTAATACTTTTGTTGAAGTTTTTGATGAAGCAGTGCACGCACTCAATTCGCAGGGCAATTATACTTTTTTAGCGCAAGGCACCCTATACCCAGATGTAATTGAATCAGTAGCCATCGACGGTAATCCTGCGGCCCTTATTAAGAGCCATCATAACGTAGGTGGCTTACCTGAAAAAATGAAATTAAAGCTTCTCGAGCCGCTTCGCGAACTATTTAAGGATGAAGTGCGAGAATTAGGCTCGCAATTAGGTTTGCCGAAGGAAGTTGTTTGGCGCCAACCTTTCCCAGGTCCAGGGCTCGGCGTCCGAGTCATGGGACCAGTTCAAGAAGCTGACCTTGTTATCTTGAGAAAAGCAGATGCTATTTTACAGGAGGAAATGATAGCGGCAGATTTGTACTACAAGGTTTGGCAATCATTTTGTGTCTTCCTTCCAGTCAAAACGGTTGGCGTTATGGGCGACGAGCGCACCTATGAAAATGTGGTTGCTCTGCGTATAGTGGAGAGTGTTGACGCTATGACAGCAGATTGGGCGCGTGTACCGTATGAGATTCTCCGTGCTATTTCGAACCGTATCATCAATGAAGTTTCCGGCTGCAATCGAGTGGTATTAGACATTAGCTCGAAGCCACCAAGCACTATTGAGTGGGAGTAATTTTGGCGGATGCATCAAGAACTTTAAATATTCTCGCTTAGCTAACGTATTAAATTCTTTATAGTTAACAATGAGCGGGTTAATTAATAAAGAAACCACTTCGCTGTCTTGCCGAAATAGTAAATAGCTGTTTTTCTGTGTCTTTTATGAAACATATCGCGTATTCACAATCACCTAAATTTAATAAGGTACTACGCAATTTTTGCGATCAAGCTACAGGCGATGATGATGTTACCGACTTAGTTCGCGAAGTACTGGCCGACATAAAGAGTCGGGGTGACACTGCAATATTACAATATACGGAAAAATTTGATGCAGCGAAGCTATCGGCATCCAACATGCGCGTAGGTGCTTCGGAAATTAAGGCAGCCGTAAAGTGCCTCTCTATATCTGAGCGAAAAGCTATTCGTGAATCCATTGCCCAGGTTAAGGCATTTCATAAAAGAACATTGCCTAAAAATTGGAGCGCTAAAAATGCACAGGGCGCACGCGTTGGGGAGCGCTATTATCCAATAAGGCGAGTGGGTCTTTATATTCCTGGGGGCAATGTACCCTTAGTTTCAACAGTCGTAATGACAGCTGTACTGGCAAAATTAGTCGGTAATCCTGAAGTTGCTGTCTGCACTCCACCAGGAAAAGACGGCTCCATAGCCCCTGCGTTGATGGCTGCATTAGCGATGACTGGAGTCGATGAGGTGTATAGAGTCGGGGGCATTCAAGGCATTGGTGCACTTGCCTACGGCACCAAAACTATTCCAGCTGTAGATAAAATTTTTGGTCCTGGTAATGCGTATGTAATGGAAGCGAAGCGTCAGGTGCTTGGGACTGTGGGCATTGACTTACTCCCTGGCCCAAGTGAGCTTATGGTAATTGCCGACTCTGGTGCAAAGGCACAGCATGTCGCTGCAGATTTGATTGCTCAGGCGGAACATGGAAGTGGTAAAGAAGTCCTCTATTTCGCCTCTACCAGTGAGGTACTCATCTCCAAGGTGAACCAGTCGATTCAGCAACAGATCCCAGAAAGAAGGCATGCCTCTAAAATAAAAAGTATCTTCAAAAGTCGTTACTTAGTAATCCATTGCAAAAATTTAGAGCAATGCGTCGAAGTCGCTAATTTCATATCTCCTGAGCACTTAGAATTACAAGTTACTGATAAGTCTATTGATCTTTTGACCCGAAAAATTACCACTGCTGGAGCTATTCTTCAGGGCTACATGACGCCTACTGCGCTGGGTGATTTTACTGCAGGACCTAGTCATACTTTACCCACATGTCGCGCGGGCAGATTTTTTAGCGGCTTGCAAGCTACTGATTTTTTGCGGCGTTCGAGTTTAGTTCGCTATGATAAAAAAAGTTTAGTGCTCGCAGCGCCAGTGGTCGACTCCTTTGCTAAGCTCGAGCAACTCGATGGGCACGGTCATTCTGTTAGCATCCGACTTTAGCATATGAAGAAAACCTTTGATGCCCAAGGTAATGCTCTGCCGCATGTACAGCAATTACACCCTTATATCCCTGGTGAACAACCTAAGGGAGGTGGATGGGTAAAGCTCAATACTAATGAGAATCCATACCCGGCTTCGCCAAGTGTAGCTGCAGCAATTCAATCTCAGCTTGATCAATTACAACTTTATCCGGAGCCGACAAGTTACGATTTACGAGTTGCTATTGCAAAGCGCTATGGATTTCAGGCACAAAATGTTATTATTGGTAATGGTTCAGATAACATACTCGATATGATAGTTCGATCTTTTGGCGGTTCGCCTGGCGTAGGCTATACATTGCCGAGCTATTCACTTTATCCGGTTGTGGCTGCAATGTCAGGGCAGCGCGTAAAGGAGATTAATTTCGAGCGAAGTCTTCAATTAGATGTAGCCTCAATCGCAGCCACCGGCTCTAAAATCTTTTTTCTAACAAACCCTAATGCCCCCACTGGAGTCGCCTTTGGCTTAGATCAAATCGAACAAGTTTTACAAGCTATCGATGGTTTGCTTGTCGTTGATGAGGCATATGTAGATTTCGGTGGCAAGACATCCATCCCTTTACTTCAATCGTACGATAATTTAATCGTCGTGCGCACATTTTCGAAGTCATACTCATTGGCAGGAATGCGTGTAGGCTTTGCGCTGGCTAGCGAATCTGTGATTAGTCTACTGGATCGCGTACGGGATGCTTATAACGTAGATCGTATCGCCCAGGCTGCAGCTATAGCAGCCATAGAAGACGACGCTTACTTTACTAAACACCGCCAAAAGATCATTTCAACGCGTGAGAATGTCCGTAAAGTGTTAATTGAGAATGGTTGGCATACCTATCCATCAGCTGCTAATTTTCTTTTTACTGAGCCTAGGAATAAAGCTGGTGATATCGGACCCATCGTTGCTGCTTCACTTTTTGAGTTTTTAAAGGAAAAACGCATATTAGTGCGTTATTTCTCAGGGCATCCTTTAACTTGCGCCTTTGTGCGTGTTAGTGTAGGCAAAGAAGATGATATGCAGAAATTTTTAACCGCTGTAGACGAATGGCTGAACAACGTATAGCAAAACTTGAGCGCAATACCAAAGAGACTCAGATATCGATTGAGTTAAATTTAGATGGCACTGGTGTGTCCGAAATTGATACTCGGATTCCATTTTTTGATCATATGCTAACTTTGTTAGCGAAACATGGGTTATTTGATCTGAGGCTTAAAGCTAGAGGAGATATTGATGTTGATTATCACCATTTAGTCGAAGACACAGGTATTGTTTTAGGCCAGTGTCTAAAAAATGCACTTGGTAAGAAGTTAGGAATTCGCCGCTATGGATTCTTTCTTTTACCAATGGATGAGTCACTAGCGCGAGTTGCTGTCGATTTGTCGAACCGTCAAGCATTTGTCTATAAGGTCGATTTTGAATTCTCAATGGTCCGTGACTTTAACATTGTTCTTATCAAAGAGTTCTTTCAGGCCTTTGCCAATGAGGCTGCCTGTAATTTACATATAAATTTGGAATACGGAGAAGAACCCCACCATATTACTGAAGCTATTTTTAAGGGATTTGCTCGCGCACTGGACATGGCCACTAGCGTGGATCCACGAATGTGTGATCAATTACCAAGCACAAAGGGGACGCTTACAAGCTAGCGCTAGGATGAATCGTTGCCTACGGCAATGTATTCTCTTGTTCTGTATTATTAAAGTAAATGAATAGGTTGTTACTTTTGTTTCCATTCCCTATTTATATTTGTCTGCTTGCTTACATTTTGTAGATAAGCAATCTGATGACCTTTTATGCAGGACCTTACAGCTAAAGTTCGACCTAAGTTTGCTGTCATCGATTATGGCATGGGTAATTTGCGCTCGGTTCTTAAGGCTTGGCATCATGTTGGTGCTAGCGCTTGCCTTGTTAATGATCCGCAAGAATTAATTGGATTTGATGCTCTCATTTTCCCTGGGCAAGGTGCGATTGTCGATACTATGCGTCTTTTAAAACTCAGTGGATTTGATACCGCAATACGTGATTGGGTGTCATCCGATAAGCCTTTCTTTGGAATATGCTTAGGCCTACAAGCTCTATTTGAACATTCAGAAGAGGGCGATACTCAAGGCCTCGGAATATTAAAAGGCACCGTCAAGCGATTTAAAGCCAACCCTAGTTTAAAAATTCCACATATGGGATGGAATGCAGTTCACTTTGATACGGAGGATACGATTACAGAAGGGTTATTAAGTGGGGAGGATCAATTTTATTTTGTACATAGCTATTTTATTGAACCATCCGATCGTTCGTTGGTACTCTTCGAATCTGATTATGGCGGTAAATTTGTTTCCGGCATTCATTCAGGTAGATTATATGCAACCCAGTTTCACCCTGAGAAAAGTCAGGCAAAAGGGTTGCAACTTTATAGAAACTTTTTGAAATCAATATAGTTATATATTATTTAATCATCGTGTAACTTCTCAAAAATTAATAACTAAAATGGATAACAAAACAGCCACGATTCGACTCGATGATGAGAATTATGAATTTCCTTTAATTATCGGAACGGAAGGTGAGAAGGCACTGGATACTCGAACCTTACGTGGGAAGAGTGGTTATGTTAGTTTTGATGAAGGTTACGGTAACACAGGTTCTTGTCTTAGTGAAATTAGTTTCATTGATGGAGAAAATGGCATACTGAGGCATCGCGGGTATCCTATAGAGCAACTTGCTGAATACTCTAGCTTTTTAGAAACCGCTCATCTTGTTATGTATGGTGAATTGCCCAAGCAGGCCACTCTGGATTCTTTTTGCGCGCGTGTTTCAAGTAGTGCTTCGATCCATACAAGCATGAACCACCATTATAACGGATTCGAAAGTAATGCTCATCCTATGGCAATACTCTCATCTATGTTGAATTCTCTTGGATCTTATTATCCAGAAATGTCTTCAAATAATCGTCAGCAGGACCTTTCTCATTTTGATGAAACTGCAACTCTTCTCATTTCTAAGGTGCGCACAATTGCTGCCATGACTTATCGAATGAAGATGGGCTTGCCCTTCGTTTTGCCAAATAATCAGTTAAGTTACACAGGAGATTTTCTCCATATGATGTTTTCTGATTCTTACGTGAGCCTGGAAGACCGGTCTGGAGCTAGCGAAGCATTGGATTTATTTCTTTTACTGCATGCCGATCACGAGCAAAATTGTTCCACATCTACGGTGCGAATGGTTGCATCGGGAGGGGCTAATTTATTTGCCTCCGTTGCTGCTGGTGTCTGTGCGCTTTGGGGACCTTCTCATGGTGGCGCTAATATGGCAGTTGTTCAAATGCTTGAAGAGATTCACCGTTCAGGTGACGATGGGTCTCGTTTCATACAAGATGCAAAAGAGGGCAAAGCTAAGCTAATGGGCTTTGGTCATCGAGTGTACAAGAACTATGACCCTCGTGCTAAGATTCTTGGCAAGACAGTTGAGAATGTACTTAGCGGCATCGGCACCGATGATCCATTGCTGAAAATAGCGCGCAATCTTGAGCAATCTGCATTAGATGATGAATACTTTGTACGGCGTAAATTATATCCTAATGTCGATTTTTATAGTGGCATTTTGTTGAAGGCGATTGGTATTCCTCTGGATATGTTTACCGTTATGTTTGCAATCGGACGCATGCCAGGATGGATTGCTAATTGGAAAGAAATCGCAGAAAATAAGAAGAGTCGAATTCATAGACCTCGTCAGATTTATACTGGAGCTAACTTACGAAAGTACAGCAAAGCTAGCTCACGTTAATTAGCGCTCTATCGAGTTTTAATTGTTTTTGGATTTGCTGCTGTCTGCCCCATGCATTACATCTTCAAGTTTTAAGCCAGTCATATTGTAAATCCCACGCAATAATATCCATAGTGTTATAAACATTATTACCATACTGGGAATTACGATCACGGGCCAGCTCCAGAACATCATACGGCTAACTTCAGCATTAAAAGCATCTGTGCCACTCGCACTGACGACTATGTAGCGAGCTAGTAGATAGTTGAGTATTGCGCTCAGTAAAAATGAACTGGCTAATAAATAGGTACAACGCTGCAATAATTTTTCAAACGCCACGGTGTTTTGGCTAGAGCTAAGCGCATGTTGCACTTTATCCACATTCATAATCTCTGGGCTATAGAGGAGTGTACGAATTAAGGGGTATGGTGTTTTTAGTGAAATAATAATAGCAAGGCCAATTAATGAAGGAATTAGAGCTTCTTTAATCGCGAACCACTCAGTAGGTATATTTAGGATACCAATGCCTCCGGTTAAGAGAACACTGACTAAACCAATAATGGAGATGAAGTTATATTTAGTCCGCTTATAGTAGTCGTAGATAAAGTAAGCTATTGGAAAGGCGAGTGCGACGATAAGAATTACAACAGCAGCACTTTCGAAGTATGTCTCTAAGTAGGAGCCAAACCACTTTTTCCCTTTATTCAAAATAATTATGGGCAAAAAAAGATTGAACCCAAGATTAAGTAGCATGTTTTCCTTGGGCTTCTTGATTTTTGAGTCCTTGGAATTTTCTCTGTCTATTGAGCTGATGGGTTGATGTTTATCCATGAGTCTGTTTAAGCTTTGTTAAGTTATGTTAAATGCAAGCACTATTCGTTGTTTGATTACCGCCGGTCCCACCCGTGAGTATATTGATCCTGCTCGCTATATTAGCAGTCCCTCAACTGGTAAGATGGGGTTTGCTCTAGCTAAGGCTGCAGTAGAACAAGGTTGGACGGTGGATTTGGTGGCAGGTCCCGTTGCATTATCTGAACCCGAAGGTAGTATTTTGTATCCAGTTACTAGTGCAGAAGAAATGTATCATCAAGTAGATGCTCTCTTTGATGCTTGTGATATTTTGATTATGGCTGCAGCGGTTAGTGATTTTAGACCTGATAAAATCTATCCTAAAAAAGTTAAAAAACAGAATGCCTTGATGTCTATCATTTGTGAGCCGACAACAGATATTCTGAAAACTGTCAGTATTCGAAAAGAGCATCAATTAGTTGTAGGCTTTGCGGCAGAAAGCGAAGATGTTGAGATGCACGCTTATTCGAAACTTATAGATAAAAAATGTGACTGGATAGTGGCAAATGATATATCTAAAAGTGGTGCAGGTTTTGCAGCAGATACCAATGAGGTAGTTATTTTTAATTCTAGTGGAGGTAGGTACGAGCTTGGCCCAGACACCAAAAAGATTGTAGCTGAGGAAATAATAAATATATTAAAAGATTCTTTCTTAGGTAAATAGTGGCGGATTTGATTTTTGCTTCATTTATCTAGCAACTTCTTTCAAATATTGTGGCTTTAGTATACAACTGCTATTTTCATTGAAGAGCATTTTAGTTGATTTATTATAAGAGCTTACAGTTAGTGAACATACTTTTGTAATACTATTATGAAAAATATCGGGCTAGATAAAATTCTTGGCAGAATAGAAGATCTTGATTCGGTCAATTTAGGGATTTTAGTGCAGCGCTTAGCGCGTGAACGTAAATTACAAGAGACCATTTTTAATACAATACAAGATGGCATCTTAGTAATTGATGCTGATGGAGTTGTGCAATATTCTAATGATGCGGCTAGTGGTATTATTGGGCTTAAGAAAAATGACATTGGTGTAATAAGATTATGGAAGATGGTTCCAGATTTAGCACGCTCTATAGACCCACATTCTGATACGGACGCTCGCTCGCCGGTATTGACGAGAGAGTTAGAATTATTCTATCCGGAGCATCGTTATGTACGCTTATACATGATGCCTATTGATGCGCAAGTTTCACAAATAGATAGTGGTGGATATATAGTTGTGCTCTCTGACGTGACTGAAGACAAGGTCTCCATGGAAGAATTACTCGAAAGCGAGCGTACTGGATCCATAGTTGGACTAGCAGCTGGCGTTGCCCACGAATTAGGGAACCCTCTTAACTCGCTAACGATACATTTGCAGTTAATTGAGCGAAAATTAAATAAGATATCTTTAGGTAAGAATGGTTCTCAAATCATTGAGTCGATAGAAGTATGCCAAGGAGAAGTGAAGCGTTTAGATGGAATCATTACTCATTTCCTTGAGGCGGTAAGGCCACAGAAACCTGAGCTTAACGAACTTGATTTGATCAAATTAGTTGAAGATGTATTACGGGTACAAGAGGCAGAGCTTGTAGACAGAAAGCTCGAGGTTGATATGGAGGTAGCCGAATTAGTACCAAAAATATTGGGAGATCGTGGGCAAATTAAACAAGTATTTTTCAATATAGTTAAAAATGCAATGGAGGCGATGCAAGCAGGTGGCAGCTTACGCATCAATGCTCGTTGTGATGACGAGTATGTTTATTTGCAATTTATTGATTCTGGCAGTGGCATATCTGAAGAGAATCTTTCCAAGGTGTTCCAGGCCTATCATAGTACCAAGGACGGTGGGCATGGACTAGGAATGATGATCGTGCAGCGTATAATGCGTGCCCATGGAGGCCATATCGGTATTGAATCTAGCGAAGGCGATGGAACTGCTATTACTTTACAGTTCCCTCAAAAGCATCGTAGGACTAGACTATTAGAGGGGTTAGGTACAGTCAGTGACAAGGCTAATATAAGCGAGTAGTTAAAATCGTAAATATCAGTGAATCGGATGACTAACTATTTACAATGGATGGATCGCCAATAGCGCGTTGGCGAAGTTGTAACCACAGCACCCATGCCTGAGTTTTTATTATGCGCCTTGCTTTTTCGATATCATTTTTACGATTGATTATATTTTGATTAGCGATTTCGGAGAGGTCATCTAAATTGTATAGATAGACATTCTCAACCGTATCAATTCCTGGGTCTATATCTCTGGGCATTGCCAGATCAATTAGAAATAAAGGTTTTTGTGGACGAGCCTTTAAGGACGCCTCAATTGTTGATGGGCTGAGTATAGTGCTAGGAGCAGAAGTAGAGCAAATTATGATGTCAAAGAGATCTAATTGGGTATGGAAATCTTTAAAATCGATTACATTTCCATTAAACTCAGTCGCTAATTTCTTGGCATTTTGAAAAGTTCGACTACTAACGGTGATGTCAGTTACGCCTCTACTTTTTAATGCTTGTGTGGTTAGAGCGCCGACCTCGCCTGAACCTAGGAGCAGGACACGACTGCTCTCGAGCGCACCAAAGATTCTTTCTGCTAAGCTTACGGCAATATTACCTATGCTGACTTGTCCTTTGGTAATGTTTGTTAGGGTGCGAGCAGCTTTAGCAGCTTGAAAACTTTTTTCAAAAAGTCGGTTTATGATCTTTCCTGTGCAATTTAAATTTTTAGCGAATGCATATGCTTCCTTCATCTGACCGAGTATTTCAGTTTCGCCAATTATTTGGGAATCAACGCCTGCAGCTACCTCAAAGGCATGTTGTATAACCTCTAAATTAGTAATTTGGTAGCTGTACTGGCTAAATATCGCCGCTTCAATATTGCGGTGCTGGCAAAATATATTGCAAATTTTATCCTGACCTTCCGTGGATTTTGCAATGCCATAGACTTCTAGACGGTTACAAGTGGCTAAAACCAGACATTCACGAATACCTTTTACTGCTTTAATCTTGAGTAAGAATTCCTCAACTTCTTCTTTGCTTATAGCGAGATGTTCGCGTACTTCGAGTGGTGTTTGGTGGTGGGAGCAACCAATTACGAATAGTGACTGTAGAGAATTTTCACTCATTTTCAAGTGGCTCTTCAGCAGTGTCATTAGGTTGCAATCTTGCTGATTGCACAGGCCACAAAGAAAGCAGTGCGAATATAAATAATGCAATTACGGCAATCGCATGGCGGCGAGTGACTAGTTTACCCTGATTGCGAAGTACAATTACGCCGCAGTAACCAATCCAAACCAGGCAGCTAACGATAAGTTTGAAGAATGGAACAGATTGACCGCTTTTAATATAAAAAATTGCTCCGCAAGCAAGCGCTGCAGTTAGGCAAATCACCCCAGTTAGCATTAATCTATGGCTTAATTGGTCGAGTTTCTGGATCGGCGCAAGAGTGTTATAGATACTACCATCTTGTTTTTTCTTTAGCCCATGCTGCTGAATTAGAAACATTACAGATAGTAATGTTACTAGAGCAAAAAATGCGTAGCTAAAAACCGCTAGCGATGCATGCAGCTCTATCCATACGCTCGGGTCATATTCACTGATCGGGTAACTCTTATCCAAAGAGGGCATAAGCAATGAAACCCCCGTTAGAATGGTAGCTAATCCAGCACAAAAGAGACTCAGTAGATGTATTCTATAGACGGGCCCTACTATGTAATAAAGTAATACAGTGGACCAACTAATGAACTGAGCTATTTCGAAGAAGTTGCCTAGGGGGCAACCGCCAACGCTGATCGCACGTAAATTAAGACCAATAGTTTGAATTATAAAGCCACTAGTAATTAAAAAGAATACGGCCTTGTGTGAGTAGTGCTTATTCCATCCTAGCTTTAGAGAGCCGTATAGGAATGCAATTAGGTAAATAAATGCGCTAAGTATGAAAGCACTACGATCTGTTAATAAAATACTCTCAAGCATCATATAGCCTTTCTGCGCTTAGAATAGAGACGACTAATAACGTTAATGTAGTGGTACAGCATGCTTCTCGAGAACAAATTTATAAAATCTGTGATTACTTATGAAGCAATGTAAGCAGGGGCAGTCGCTTTCGCTGTCTGGTAAGCGCCATTTTGCCAATTTTTCACACTGTTAGCTAAGAATTTAATAAAACTAGGATGCGTATTAAGGCATGGAATTTGTTCGTACGACTCCCCGCCTGCATTCTTAAACAACTCTTCTCCTTCAACCGCTATTTCTTCGAGTGTTTCTAAGCAGTCGGCTGTGAAGGCAGGGCAAATAACCTTTACATTTTTTATGCCTTGTTCCGGAAGAGCTTCCAACGTCTGATCTGTGTAGGGTTGTAACCATGGTTCTCTTCCTAAGCGTGACTGAAATGTAATCATATACTTTTCTTTAGGTAGATCCATTAGCGTCACAAACTTCTCCACAGTCATGGCGCATTGATGGCGGTAGCACGTAGCATGGGCTGGATGGCAAGTGTTACAGCAATCCGGCGTTGTCATACAATGTTCATGGGATGGATCTCCTTTAACAAGATGACGCTGAGGAATGCCGTGGAAAGAGAATATTAATCGGTCATATTCTTTTGATTTGAGCATTGGTTTAGCGGATTCGACCAAAGCTTGGATATAACCTTCATCTTTATAGAAAGGAGGCATGAGTGTTGTTTTCATGGCCGGCGCTAATTCGCGAATAGACTTCATTAGGTGAACAACAGCAGTCTCATAGCTAGACATTGCGTAATGAGGATACATGGGCACAATGAACAAGTCGTCTACTCCTTGATTGATAAGTTCTTGCAGTGCAGACAGTGTGCTCGGATTACCGTAACGCATCCCCAAGCCTACGGGTATACTTAAATGATCTTGGAGTGCAGCTTGCTGGGCATGAGATGTCAGAATCAATGGCGAGCCTTTTTCTGTCCATATACTAGCATAAGCTTCCGCTGATTCTTTAGGGCGTCTGGGTAGTATTAGGCAGTTGACAAGGAACCATCGAACCATTTTTGGCGCATCTAAAACCCGCTCGTCCATAAGAAACTCACCCAAGTATCTTCGAACATCACTAACTTGCGTAGAGTCAGGGGATCCTAGATTAAGTAAAATAACACCTTTCATATAAATATGATGTTATGGAGCTTGATTGATGACATCTTGTCAAATTTAAGACAGCCTTTTGAGTACTTACCCTTTGTTCATTTATATTGTTTATTTTCGGAGCATGCTAATAAATGTCAATTATGGTACTCCATTACTTCATCAAGCTGGGTATAAGCAGTCTTTTCATAAATAGTATAAAAAATTAGCAATCATGACAGAAATCACAGGTCAAGATTGTAAGCCACGCAAGATGACTGATGTTACGCAGATACAAAAGATTGGATGAAGCCCATAGATTCCTATCGGGGAAGGCATTGTTATGGCATACCAAGCATTTCTCGAAGAGACTGCTAAAGGGCAATTAAGCGATTGAAAAACGTTTTTAAATATAGGCTCTACAATCGCGCTTTAGAACGGCGGCTCTTCATCTAGTATCTCATCTGCTAGATCGAAGGGAGGTGGAGCATCGTCATTATTAGTACTAGTAGTATTCGTTTCAATCTTCCAAGCCGCTAGATTAACGAAATACTTGCCATTCCATTCACGACCATTGATATCAAAAGTGACCGTCACTTTCTCGCCTTTTTGTAGCTTATTGACTAACTCAACTTTATCTTTCAAGCATTCAAATTGAATTTCTTGAGGGTATTTATCGGCTTCAGTTGTGACAACAAATGCTCGCTTATTAAAGCCGCTAGCAAAGGTCTGCTCATCAAGAATTTCTTTAACGGTACCAGTTAGTTCATATGACATAACATAACGTAAGCGTTAAACCGCCTTTGTGGCAAAACTATTTAATCGAAGTGTTATAGATTTACGTGTTTTTGTCTTTTTGTAGAAATATTATGGCTTTTCTTTAGTTACTTTCATCGGCATCTATATTTCTTTCCCTAAGCCTATAATAATTAATACCTTATATGCACTCTCTTATACGCTCATTTCCTGTGCTTAGTGCACAGAGGGCTAATGACTTGGAAGCATCCGTCGTTTCAAGTATGGATGATGAGTGGCTTATTATGCAGCGTGCTGGTCTTGGTATCGCTCAACAAGTCATTTCTGATTATCAAGAATTCCGGCCCCTCCCAGAATATCTGCGCATTTTAGTAATAGCCGGTAAGGGCCATAATGGGGGAGATGCATTATTGGCATGTAACCAATTTTTAAGTGATTTACCTCGTGCAACAATCACATTACTAATGACTTGTAAAAGTGAATCGATGAAGCCTCTGGCGAAGCGCGCATATGAAGATCTTAAAGGCAGAGTTTCGGAGTACTTTATTTCTGAGGACGCTACAATTGAAAGTATAGAAGCTATTTTGGAACAGAGCGACGATTCTAAAGGATTTGACATATGCCTCGATGGCTTGCTTGGCATAGGATTTAAGTCTCCGATTAGGGGTTCTTTCAAAAATTTAATCGAAGTGATTAATGATTATAAAAAAATTGGGTTACGAGCAGCAGTTGATATGCCTAGCGGCTTAACAGACTCATCAGAATCGGTTTCTTTTTGTGCAGATTTTACTTATGCTACTGGTGTGGTGAAATCACTACATGTTTCTGGAATTTCCAACATAGGCAGAGTTCGCCTTATTGATCTTGGATTTTTTAATACTATCGCTAAGGCTGAAGGAAAAGTGGATTTTGAACACGCAGAAGCAGCTCATTTAATCCAATCAGCTGAGTTTTTTTTGAGCGATCAAATCTTAGACCCAGTCCGTCGATTACGCGCAGTGAATGTAGACAAACGCACATTCGGGCACCTTTTCATTATAGGAGGCTCTGCATATATGCCGGGTGCTTTACTCATGGCAGCGCAGGCGGCTGTTAGATGTGGTGCTGGCCTAGTGACTGCATTTGCGCCAACTTCTATTGCCTCAAGCCTTGCAGCGCAGTTGCCTGAGGCAATGTGGATACCATGGCCAGAGAGCAGTAACGGTACTCTAGATCCACGCGCTTTCGGATTATTGATGGAGCGGATAGGTCGAGCAACTGCTTTATTGATTGGGCCAGGCATGGGAAGCGGTCGTAATACAGAAATGATTGCTCAAGAAGTTTTTAAACATGTTGATTTACCTATAGTGTGTGATGCCGATGCTTTGAAAAATCACGCCCTTGAATTTGTTTTAAAGCGTAATGCGCAGTCTGGTCCAGTTGTACTTACACCTCATGTAGGCGAATTTATGCGGATTGCTAAATTAGATCGTGAAGAGGTTTCCACTAAATCTTTATTGCACTACAGTAAGTCCAATAAGGTCATAACCGTTCTTAAAGGCCCAATAACCCAGATATGTGACGGAGAGACTGTTTGGTATAACGGTTTCGGTGGACCTGTCCTTTCTCGAGGTGGAAGCGGGGATATACTTGCAGGATTAATTGGTGGTCTCTTAGCCCAAAATAACAATGAGGTCACAGAATCAGTCGCGCAAGCGGTAGTGCTTCATGGGCAGGCTGCGGAACATTTAGCACGCGAGCAAGGTCAGGTCACAGTACAAACCACTCAGGTCCTGAATTTTTTATCAATAGTTTTACGTGGCGATTAATTCGTAATTATATAAGACTGAGTCCAGATATGGAAACAAGTCTGACTCAATATCAAGCACGTCTCATTTTAAATGGATTGCCCCAAGTTGGACCAATTATGTTTCGGCGCCTTAATATTGCTACTCTTATTTTAGTTGAGCGCTTACTCTGGCATTGCCGACGAGTGATGCTCGACGATTTTATAACCTTGATCGTTAAAACGGTAAACGAAGGTGAAGCGTGCCTGCACGGATGAACCGTTGGCAAAAGTAAAAGTATAAATGCCGGAGTTGATTGCGATATCACCGAAGATTCGGACGTTGGATTCGTCAATACTCCCCTTAGGACCCTTTGCTAGAAAAGCTTCAAAGTAGTCTTCAATCTCTGCATGAGTTTTCCGTATCTTATTTGATATAGTTGGTAATAGGATAGCGTTTGTATCGTAAAGTGCTACAACATTCTTAGGCTTGCCTGTTTGTATCGCAACATTCCAATGGTCGAACAGAGAGTTGATTTCGATAGTGTTCATGGTGTTTTGATAGTGAGATTCACTTGTTTGTTATGCATTGTTATACTGCATAGGTCAGTATTTGAAAACAGTCGGTTAAAAAGTAAACTGGTATTTTGCAAGTCGGTTAGCTATCTCGGTGGCGATTTTCTTTTCAGCCTCTTGGCCTTGAGCGGCAAAGGTCACTGAGAAACGAATAAAATTTCCGCAATCATCCCAAGGTACTGTACTTATTAGCTCATTGGTGATGAGCCATTGGCTGAAAGCTTCACCAGAATCAAAATTGATCTTTTGGTCAGCATAGCTCGCCGATATTGGTGCTGCTACGTAAAGAAAGAAGCTCCCTTTGGGTTTATTTGCGGAGAACCCGTTTGCATTCAGAGCTGCCACCAACAAGTCCATTCGACGGGAATACTTAGTCGCGATTTCTTGGGTAATTTGTGGGTTAGCTAAGGCTGTAGCGGCTGCCTTTTGTATTGCTAAGAACTGCCCGGAGTCAGAGTTATCTTTCATGTCGCCGTAAGCTTTTACGATGAGTGGATTGCCGACAACAAAGCCTATGCGCCAACCTGTCATGTTGTAGCTTTTGGACATTGAGTGGAGCTCAATGGCGACGTCTTTAGCGCCTTCTACTTGTAAGATCGATGTGGGGGCTCCTTCAAAGACAAGAGAAGCGTAAGCTGCATCTTGTATAATGATGAGGTTATTGGATTTAGCGAATGCGACTGCTTCTTTATAAAATTCAAGTGTAGCGGAAGCACCAGTAGGATTATTAGGATAGTTCAGCACTAAGATCTTAGCTTTAGCGAGAACAGCTTCAGGGATCGCTTCGAGGTCTGGCAGAAAGTCATTTGTTGCTTCAAGTGGTATATTATGGATTTTACCGCCATAGTATTGTGCGTGGGTGCCGAGTACCGGATAGCCAGGTACTGTCATTAATACGTAATCTCCTTCGTTGATAAAACATGCTGGTAACATGGAGAGCGCAGTTTTAGAACCTATTGAATGGAGGATCTCCGTTTCCGAATCGATATGATGGATCCCAAAAACATCAGCCATGTAACGTGCTGCCGCTTTTTTATACTCTTCCCCACCATTGTCCGCATAGCCTCTATTTTCTGGGATTGTTGCTTCGTGTTGTAGTGATTTAATTACAATTGGAAAAGCCATCTCATCCGGTTCGCCGACTCCCATATCTATCAGAGATACATCAGGATTAGCGAGTTGTGCGGCCTGTTTTGCCCGTTTTATTTTTTCGAATTTATAAATTGCGGTAGACTTACCGTATTCTTTGCCGCCGATACGTTCGGCAAATAGTTCCTGAATGTAGGGATCGCTCATGGTTTTCTGGACTTTGTAAGAATTGACTTTGTATTGTGTTAGTTTTACCTGCGAAACAACTTATTTATAAAATTATATGCAGACAATTCAATCTATTCACGAAATGCAATCACATGCGATTAGCCTTCGCGCCAGCGGACAGTTGATTGGACTAGTGCCGACGATGGGATGCCTGCATGAAGGACATTTGTCGTTGATAGATATTGCTAAGGAAAAGACTGATAAGGTCATCGTCTCGATTTTTGTCAACCCCACGCAGTTTGGACCTAACGAGGATTATGATCAGTATCCTCGGACTTTAGACCATGACATAGCTACTTGTTTAGAGCGTGGAGCAGATATTGTCTTCAACCCTTCCAGTGAAGAAATATACCCTCAAGGATATTCTACGTATGTTAAAGAAGAGCGTGTAGGGCAAGGTATGTGTGGTATTTCTCGTCCGATTCATTTTCGTGGAGTAACGACAATTTGCCTTAAACTATTTAATATTACACGCCCAGATATTGCAGTCTTTGGGCAAAAAGATGCTCAGCAGTGTGCTGTTATAAAAAAAATGGTTTCGGATCTTAATTTACCAATTGAAATATCTGTTGGGCCTACATTACGTGATCCAGATGGCCTAGCCACAAGTTCTCGTAATCGTTATTTGAGCAAGCTTCAGCGAGCCGATGCACTAACAATTCCTTTTGCTATGGAGGAGGGGAGGCGACTTGTTGAAGAAGGAGTCAGGCAAGTTGATCGAGTAGTTGCAGAGATTACGCACCATCTTTCTCAGTGTCGTCGATTACGAATTATTTATGTGCAAATTGTTGACCGTGAAACTATGGAGCCGGTGCGTGAGATTATAATCGGCAAAAGTCTAGTCGCTGTATCAGTTTGGGTTGATCAGACACGTTTGGTTGATAATATACTCCTTTAGAGTAACCATATAATTTGTGGATAAGCTTGGATCTGATAAATAGTTTTTATTTATGATTAATACATTCGATGTAATTGTAGTTGGAAGTGGCATTGCTGGGTTAAGTTTCGCGCTAAAAGTTGCAGAGGCGGGTAAAAAAGTCGCAATTATCACAAAGAAAAACTCTGCAGAATCGAATACGAACTATGCGCAGGGTGGAATAGCGGCTGTGACTTCTAAATCCGATGATCTTGAGACGCATATAACAGATACATTGGATGCTGGAGATGGACTTTGCGATCCATTAGCAGTTCGTGAAATTCTTCGTGATGGTCCTATTAGTATTGACGAGCTAGTGCAGTGCGGGGTCGCATTTACGCAGTTAGAAGATGGACGAGTCTCGCTTGGTAAAGAGGGGGGGCATTCTAAGCGTAGGATATTACATGTCAAAGATGTAACTGGTAAAGCTATTGAGCAAGCTCTGCTACATGCAGTTGATAACTCCTCTTTGATAGAGACTTTGGAGCATCATTTTGCTGTTGATTTGATTACTACAAAAAAAATTAGTGGACATAATATCGATAAAATTGATGGATTAGATAGAATTCTAGGTCTCTATGTTCTCAATGAACAAACTCAGAAAGTAGAAACTTTCTCTGCACCTGCTGTACTACTAGCGACTGGTGGCATTGGGCAAGTTTATGAGTATACTACCAACCCATCTATTGCAACAGGTGATGGAATTGCTATGGCATATCGTGCTGGAGTGGAGGTTTGTAATATGGAGTTTATACAGTTTCATCCCACTGCTTTTTATACTTCTCAAGCAGAGCGATTTTTAATCAGCGAAGCTGTGCGTGGCGAAGGCGCTATTTTGCGTAATTTAGAGGGTGAGGCTTTTATGGTCCGATATGATATGCGCCAAGACTTGGCGCCGCGTGATATTGTTGCGCGCGCTATTGATGCTGAGATGAAAAAGTCTGGTGCCCGCCATGTTTGGCTAGATGTGCGATCTATTCCATTAGCTACTTTGCACGAAAGGTTTCCTAATATATATGAATATTGCGCAAATCAGGGGATTGCTTTAGAAAAAGATATGATTCCAGTAGTTCCAGCAGCACATTATCTTTGTGGTGGTGTAAGGACTCAATTGAATGCGAAGACTGGTCTTACAGGCCTATATGCTTGTGGTGAGGTGGCCTGTACCGGTCTGCATGGAGCCAATCGATTAGCTAGTAATTCTTTACTCGAGGCCGTTGTTATGGCAAAGCGCGGGGCAGTTGCTGTTTTAGAAGATCTCGCTAAATCATATCAAGAACCTAAATTACTTCCAGATTGGATAGATGGTGACTTGCACAATTCTGATGAGCGAGTGATCCTTACCCATAATCGAGATGAGCTCAAACGCACTCTATGGGATTATGTTAGTATTGTTCGTACTGATAAGAGACTGGAGAGAGCACGAACTCGCATCGAGGTTTTAGAGCGCGAAATCAATGACTATTATTGGGATTCTAAAGTTGATGTGAGTTTGCTAGAATTACGAAACATGATCCAGGTCTCTGCGCTAATCGTTCAATGCGCTCTAGGACGAAAAGAAAGCCGGGGACTCCATTACACGCTTGATCATCCACAGAAGAGTGAGCTAATTGAGGAAAGTTCTGTGCAGGCATATTAATGACATTAGCTAGGCAGCCAAAATGGGCTTTAGTAGGCCCTGGAGCAATTGGGCTTTATTATAGCGCTTTGCTAATAAAGAGTGGTTCTTCTCTAGCAATTTTAGCCCGAAGTGATCTTGCCGAGATGCGAGAAAATGGCATTCTCTTGAGATTACTGCAATACAGTGGAGAGGACTCAGATACACTGGTTCTTAATAGCGAATTTAATCTTATGCCTGAGCAGATTACTGCTGATGCAAATGAAATCGGTTTTGTTGATTACGTTCTAATTGCAGCAAAGTCTACAGTAAACCAAAACATCATAGGCAGTTTAGGTCCTTTAGTTAAGGAGGGTCATACAGCTCTAATTACTTTACAAAATGGATTAGGTAATGCCGAGTTTTTTGCACAATACTTCCCGCGCAATCCAGTCTTATCAGGCCTTTGCTTTGTCTGTGTAAATCGTACTGCTCCTGCTGTTGTTGAGAATTATTTAACAGGGCGAGTCGAGATTGGATCCTTGCAAGACCTCTGGCCCGAGTGCGCCGCTGCAGTGGTTGATGCATTTAATTCAGCTGGCATCAGAACAAAGCTAGCTAAATCAATGAGTGCGGCTTTATGGCGTAAACTCTGTTGGAATATTCCGTTTAATGGGCTAAGTATTGTTTGTGGAGGCATTACAACAGATCGCATCCTTAAGGATCCATCCTACCGTGCGCGAGCGGCTCGTTTAATGCATGAAGTAAGAAGCGTATCGACGAAGGCTGGATATTTAATATCAGATGATTTTATCCAGAGCCAATTTAATGTAACTGAGAGTATGGGTGCCTACAAGCCATCTTCATTGATCGACTTTCTTAGTGGACGATCTGTTGAGGTCGAAGCTATCTGGGGAGAGCCCTTGCGTTGTGGAAAGGCTATGGGGATAGATATGTTCGAGTTGCAAGATCTTTATGAATGTTTGAAAAAGATCGTATAGATCCTTGAGTACTTCTTTCACGATATCATCTTTATGTGATCTCGATACTAGCTGTTGATAAATTGATTCATTTCTAATTAGGGCATATGAATAAGCCAGAGCGTGTTAAATTCGTCATGTCGGAGCTAGCTGAGCTGTACCCAAATCCGCCGATACCTTTGTCTCATAAGGATCCATATACACTACTTGTTGCTGTAGTCCTTTCAGCTCAGTGTACTGATACACGTGTTAATCAAATTACTCCCCAGCTTTTTGCAAAGGCGGATAATCCTTATTCGATGCTCAAGCTTTCAGTGGATCAAATTCGTTCTATTATTCGTCCTTGTGGGCTTTCACCCATGAAGTCCAAAGGTATCGCTGGGCTGTCGCGAATTCTTGTGGAGCAGTACGAAGGGCAGGTGCCCGCCGACTTTTCAGCGCTTGAGGCCTTACCAAGTGTTGGACACAAGACAGCATCTGTTGTTATGGCACAGGCTTTTAATGTGCCAACTTTCCCTGTTGATACTCATGTGCATCGTCTTGCGCAGCGATGGGGACTAACGTCTGGAAAGAACGTGAGCGTTACGGAGCGTGATCTAAAAAGGCTATTCCCTAAAACAGCTTGGTATGACTTGCATCTGCAGATGATCTTCTATGGGCGGGAGTACTGTACTGCTCGTGGATGCGATGGGAGAGTATGCGAAATTTGCCGCACTCTTTACCCAAACCGTAGGCATCCAGTTAAGGCACTAAAGAGTTGATTTTTTAATCTTCTTAAGGCTTTGCTTTTGATTTATCAGGTTTTTTTTGAAAGAACTTACTCGTGTCAAAAAATTCAATTTTTTTGTTTACATGTGTTTCTGCCAGTGCTCCTAAATCTAACGATTGGGTAGGTCTCTTGTGTTCATCTGCGAGTGAGTCAACTTTTGCCGCTATTTTCTGCTCTATCGCTTCTTCTTGAGCCTTCTCTTTGAATAGATCTTCAGCTATTGGAATACGTCCAGCAGGTGCTTTGCTGCCCTTGGATGTTAAGCAAAAGAAGTAAGTACCTTGCTCATAAGAAAAAAGTGAAAGATACGCCGAAAGCAGGGCTAGGATTAGTAAAAATGTGCGCATTTTATTTATGGCATTATATTAATTTCGTTATAATCATATCATAAAACAGCTATTCGCAATATAATATATTCTATGGGTTTAATCAGTAAAGTACAAGCGCAACGCAAGGAACGTGCCTTGTTTCTTATGTTATCTGTTTTTTTTCTTATACTAAGTATATTTTTTAGTAGTTTATTGATAAAAACAAATCGAGAGTATCAGCATTTTAAGTTACGTCTCAAACGCACAGAGGCTAAGTTAAAACAGGCGCAAAAAGAATTTGAACAGAAGGAAATTTACATGTCTCGATTACTGGAGGATCCTGAGTTCTTGGAGCGAGTTGTCCGCGATCGCTTAAGCTACTCACGTCCGGATGAAGTTATTTTTAAATTTACTAATGACCCTTAATTTTATTCTGAACGAACGATTAGAAGTCAACTCGGTTACTATAAATTTATAATCCTAATGTTCTGTGTTTGCCTATTTTTTTTCGGCAGACTATCAGTGCATCATAATCAAAATGGAATTAGATAAAGAAAAGAATATAAAAGAAACGTTTAAATTAGCAGGACATGCTCACGTTTTTCGCTTTTGGGATGAATTAAACCTGCAATCTAAGTCCAGACTATTAAGCGAGGCTAAGACAATTGATTTAGATGAGATAATCAAACTTATTGCAGAACATGTACTGACTGATTCTTCGAGAGGATTAAGTGGAGACAAATTAGATGGTTTAGAGCCAGCTCCTTACATAGAACATCCATCTAATGGAGGCGATATTTTGCGATGGGAGAAAGCAAAAAAAACCGGAGAATTGGCAATACGTGCAGGTAAAGTTGCGGCATTCTGCGTAGCTGGTGGGCAAGGTACTCGGTTAGGATTTAATGGACCAAAAGGAACTTTTCCAGTCACTCCATTGACAAAAAAATCACTCTTCCAAGTATTTGCGGAAAAAATAAAACGTAGCAGTAAGCGCTATGAGGTAGTGATTCATTGGTTTATATTAACAAGCGAGATTAATCATGCTGCTACAGTTGAGCACTTTTCGTCGAATAACTACTTCGGGTTGCCTCAAGAAAGTGTGCATTTTATTGTACAGGGGTTAATTGGCGCTGTGGATCAAAAGGGTAAAATTATTCTTAATGCAAAAGACTCGATTGCTCGTGCTCCAGATGGTCACGGAGGGTCGCTAAGAGCACTTGTTCGAAGTAGTGCAATAGAGAAAATGGAGTCGCTGGGCGTTGAATGTATAAGTTATTTTCAGGTCGATAATCCCTTGATACGTATTATTGACCCAGCATTTATTGGGTTTCATATAGAGGAAGATTCTGAATTATCATCAAAGATGATTCCTAAGGCCTACCCACTTGAAAAAGTAGGTCATTTCTGTGTTCAGGGTGGCAAGACTGTTGTTGTTGAATATAGTGATATGAGTGAGTCGATGCAAAAAGCGACAAATTCTGCAGGAGCCCTACATTATATTTCTGGAAGTGTTGCTATTCATTTATTTGATCGCGATTTCATTGCACGAGTCGGTAGTGGCCAGGGGCAAGCTAGTTTGCCGTTCCATCGTGCTAATAAGATTATTCCTTTTTTAGATTCATCTGGAAATTTGCAAAATCCTGATGAACCAAACGGTGTTAAGTTTGAAATGTTTGTCTTTGATGCATTGCCTCTTGCGCGCAATGCAATTATCATTGAGTCCCTAAGGGCAGACGATTTTAGTCCTGTTAAAAATTCCGCAGGCGTCGATTCTCCAAAATCATGCTCTGATGATTTATTGCGAAGCTATGCTCGATGGCTTAAAGCTGCAGGAGTTAATATTGAGGTCGATAGTTCTGGTCTGCCTTTGATTAATTTTGAAATTAGTTATAGTTTTGCTGTAGATCAAGAGGATTTCGTTGAGCAATGGCATGCGCTTTCTAATAAACCTGATATTTTAGATGGCTTGGTTATCGAACCTGCAATCTAATTTCTGTCAGTGTTTACTAGATCTTAATTACACAACTATACATAAATACTATAAAATGAGCCTTATCGATATAATTAAAACAGCTCAAAAAGAAGGAAAACTTTTTGACAGTAGTGTTGAGAATTTGAAAATATGGGTAGGCGCTAGTTATCTTCCAAAATGGGTAATAACAAGCATTAGTGAACTTGTTAATGACGGAGAATGGGATGAGCTTAATGACCGATTCTACAGAAACCTTGCATTTGGTACCGGGGGTATGCGAGGACGTACAATCGGAAGAGTATCAAGCTCGGTGGAGCTTGGATCCGTAAAACTCGACAAAATAAAGGGCACACCTAATAGGGCAGCAGTTGGAACAAATGTTCTCAATGACTTTAATATTATTAGAGCTACAATTGGACTGTTCCGTTATACAAGTAATTATCTTAAAACAAATGAACGGCTGGAGCAACCGCGCTTTGTAATCGCTCACGATGTTCGTCATTTTTCTCGTCATTTTTGTGAATTAGCTGCATCGACTTGGACTAAGCTTGGAGGCCAAGCACTTATTTTCGATGGACCACGATCAACGCCACAACTTAGTTTTTCTGTTCGTGAGTACAAAGCAAATTGCGGGGCTGTCATTACAGCCAGTCACAATCCATGGCATGACAATGGCTTTAAGGTTTATTTCGAAGATGGGGCACAAGTTGTTGCCCCTCACGCGAACTCGATCGTACTTCACGTCAATGAAGTTGCTCTGAATGAAGTCACTCCGTATCTTGAAATTAACTTAGAGTCAGTTGTTACTTTGAGTGCCGCAGCGGATAGTAGTTATCTTAGTGTTTTAGATGAAATCGTTCTAGATCACGAGCTTATAGTCGCGCAAAAGCCAAGGATAGTCTTTTCTCCGATACATGGCACTGGTGCCATCAGCACTGTTCCAGCATTAATAAAACTTGGCATTGATGTGATCGAAGTTCCTGAACAAATGGTCCAAGATAGCAGCTTCACTTCAGTACAATCGCCTAACCCAGAAAATGCCGAAGCTCTCGAGATGGCGATTGCCAAAGCCGAGGATTCTGACGCTGATCTAGTGGTCGCTACCGACCCTGATGCAGATCGCATGGGTGTCGCTGTACGAAATAGTGATGGAGAAATGGTTTTGCTAAGTGGTAATCAAATCGGTACGTTGTTGGCCGAATATCGTATAACAACTCTCAAGGAGTTAGGGGTATTACCAGAAGAGGGTACTCAACAAGCTGCGCTGATTATGACTTTTGTAACAACTCCGATGCAGGAGGCGCTAGCTAAATGGCATGGCTTAAAGACCGTGAAAACATTAACAGGATTTAAGTGGTTAGGTGAAAAGTTGGCTGATTATGAAGTTTTAATGAAGCAACGATTACTTCAGAAAGAAGGAATTGCAGTTGATTATGATGCATGCGATCTTTGGATCCGAGCCGATCTACTGATGGAGTATTCTACATTTTTTGTAGTTGGTGGCGAGGAGAGTTATGGTTACTTAGCTAGTGATAAAGTTCGCGACAAGGATGCAAATGCTGCGGTGATTATGATTTGCGAATTAGCTGCATATTTAAAATCCCAAGGTATGACTTTTACGGATTATCTTGATTCGCTCTACTTGCTCTACGGCTACTATGAGGAGCAGAGCATTAATATTTATTATGAAGGGGCTGCAGGAAGCCATAAAATCTCGAATATACTTTGCTCTTACCGTGCTCGAGCTCCAGAGAAATTTGGTGATGTACTAGTGACTGGATTTACCGATTTTGGTAAAGACGAGATTATAGATGTCGATGGGAAGAAGATTCCACCGCAGGATTTTTACTTTCTCGAATTGAGCAATGGATATAGCTTCGCTGTACGAGCCTCAGGAACAGAGCCAAAAATTAAATTTTATGTATTTGGGCGCAGTGACGTAGCGAATTTAGATGCTCTGCCTGAAATCAAAGCAAGTGTTGCTAAAGAAATGGCAGATTTACTAGAACTTATTGAGTCGGATGCGCGCATGCGCGCGGATGCCGAATTAGCAGGCTGAGAGTGAGATTTAAGATCAATGAGTGATTAGCTAAATCTATGATACCTTCATCTAGTTTTTTTAGCACTCTCCAGTCTTAAGCCTTTATTGCTAGGTTATTGATTGCTAAAACTTTCATTAAAGACGACCTGGTCGAAAGCTAGTTGTCCTCCTCGCTTGTTTGCTGGTTTAATTGCCTTGCCGATAGTTAGCATCATGCCAATTAGGTGGTTCTTTGGAAGATCTATGATTTCACCAACCTTTTCTGTATCAAATCCTATCATTGGACAGCTGTCGTAACCCATAGCTTTAGCGCTTAACATTAATGTTTGTGCTGCAATACCAATGGAGCGAATTGCTTCGTCATTTTTTAGTTGTGGGTTTTCTTCATAAAAGGAGGTAATCATTGGCACGAGGGCATCACGAGTTTCCTTCGCAGCATTAGCCCAGTAGCGCTCTGGATCTCTGTGCGCATCAAGATCCGCGCACAGTAGTATTACGATGGAGGCCTCACTGCACTGAGCTTGATTCCAAGCTGCTTTGCGAATGGCTTGTTTAGTCTTTGCATTGCTCACGACCACAAAACGCCAATTTTGCATATTAAATGAAGTTGGTGATAGTAAGGCTAACTCCATAAGTCGCTTCACTTCAGCTGGTGATATGATATGATCGGGATCATAGTGTTTAATAGAGCGGCGCTCCGTAATAGCTTTGAATGTATCCATGATGCTCTTTCTGTTTGAATTTTCCCTAATAAGCAAGTGGTCTCTGAACTTCTGAGCTGTAAGTTTTAGCAGAATTAGACGCTTAATTATCTGTGAATATTGCTCCTACAATACTTTGGTTTAGAAATGATCTGCGTTTATCAGATAATGCTGCCCTTTCAGCTGCGGTAGAGCTAGGTTTTCCTATAGTTCCTGTTTTTATTTGGGATCCAGCATCTAATGGTGCATGGGCACCAGGTGCGGCTTCACAATGGTGGCTACACCAAGCTTTAAATTCACTAAATAGATCTTTTTGCAAATTGGGCGGCTCACTCATTTTTCGTAAAGGCGATACGCTTGAAGTACTCGAGGGTTTAATTCGTGAAACAGGTGCTAAACATGTTTTTTGGAACCGTCGCTATGAAAGCTTGCTTCGTGAATTAGATGCGCGTTGTAAACGAGTTTTAACGAATAGTGGACTGAATGTAAGAAGTTTTAATTCTGCCTTGCTCAATGAGCCTCATGAAGTAATTGCTAAGTCAGGGTCTCCATACAAAGTATACACTCCCTATTATAATAATGTTGTAGGCCGACCTGTTGCGCCGCCAATTGCTTTGAATGAATATGCCATACGGTTCCCTCATATTGCTCCTGAATCTAACTCTATTAATGCTTTTGAACTCTTGCCAAGTTCCAATTGGGATAAGGAATTTGAGCGCAAATGGGAGGTCACCGAAGAAGCAGCCCAGAAATGTTTAAGAGATTTTTTAGATCAATCAGTTGATCGATATCAGCATGATCGCGATCGACCTGACAGGAGAGGCACTTCAGTGCTTTCTCCATATTTACATTTTGGCCAAATCGGACCACGTCAAATCGTACAGTCTCTAAAAGAGAAATCAGACCTTAGCCATGAGGGGCCTCATGTGTATTTAAAAGAAATTTATTGGCGAGAGTTTGCTTACCATGTATTGTATCATTTTCCTAAAACTCCAGACATGCCCTTACAATCGAAGTACGCGAATTTCCCATGGAAGTATGATGCAACTTTGCAAGAGCAATGGGAGCAGGGCAAAACAGGCTATCCTGTAATTGATGCTGGAATGCGTCAACTTTGGGAAACTGGTTGGATGCATAACCGAGCACGCATGATCGTCGCTTCATTCTTAGTGAAACATCTTCTGCAAGACTGGAAGCAAGGTGCTCAATGGTTTTGGGATACTCTTGTTGATGCTGACTTGGCAAGTAACACACTTGGATGGCAATGGAGTAGTGGTTGTGGCGCTGATGCAGCTCCGTATTTTCGAGTTTTTAATCCAATCATTCAGGGTAAAAAATTTGACCCTGATGGTAGCTATGTGAAACGTTTTGTACCTGAACTAGCAAAGTTGCCATTGAAATACATTCATACGCCTTGGGAGGCACCTAATTCCACGCTAAAAGATGCCGGAGTTACTTTAGACGTGGATTATCCAAAGCCTATAGTGGATCATGCTGAGGGGCGCGCTCGCGCGTTGTCTGCTTTCGAAGTCTTCAAAGCAAAATAATATGGATCATCGGGGAACGATAGTTGTGAGTGGTGCTTCTGGATTAGTTGGATCGGCACTCAAAAGCTCGCTGCTCGATCGCGGATACTTTGTTCGAAAGCTATCGCGCAAACGAAATCTGCCGAGTGGTCAAAGTTGGGATCCTGCTACTGAACAAATGGATGCATCAATCTTGCAAGATACTCTTGCAGTCGTCCATCTTTCCGGAGAACCAATCGCTCAGCGGTGGACTTTTGCTGCGCGGAAAAAAATTTTAGAAAGTCGCGTTAAAAGTACAGCACTGCTTGCGAAAAAATTGGCTCGAATGGATTCGCCTCCGCCCTTAATTGTAGCATCTGGCATCAATTATTATGGTAGCTCTTGTAGTGGGCAAAATGGGGACATAACCGAGATGAGCCAATCTGGGTCAGGATTCTTAGCTTCTGTATGTAGAGAATGGGAGGGCGCTGCCCAACCTTTAATTAATGTTGGTGGAAGAGTAGTATTTATGCGAACGGGTGTAGTACTAAGTCCTCAAGGCGGGGCTTTAGCTAAACTTCTGATGCCCTTCCGATTAGGCGTAGGGGGACCTATAGGTTATGGGCGGCAGCACATGAGTTGGATCGCTATATCGGATCTAGTGAGTGCCTACGTTAAGGCGATTGAAGATGATTCTATCTCTGGTCCTATAAATGCGGTAAGTCCTAATTCTGTAACAAATAAAGCATTTACTACAGCTCTTGCTCGCGCCCTTTTTCGTCCCGCTGTTTTGCCACTACCTGCATTTTTGTTAAGAGTCGTCTTTGGGCGTATGGCAGAGGAGACTCTCCTTGCAGACATGAAAGTTATTCCTCAACGACTATTAGATATGCAGTTTGAATGGGAGACACCGGACATTGAATCGGCATTGCTTTACTGCTTGGAAGAGAGGCCAAATGGATGACGAGCACATAGTCGATGTACTTATTATTGGCGCAGGTATCTCTGGCTTAATATGTGCAACTGAGCTGCAGAATTCTGGTTTACAAGTAGTACTTGTGGACAAGGGACGCAGAGCGGGAGGAAGACTCTCAACTCGTGATATGCAGGGAGCTCGTGTGGATCATGGTGCTCAGTTTTTCACGGTGCGCGATCCACGTTTTCAAAACTATGTGGATCAATGGATTAATTCTGGAGTGATCCGCGAATGGTTTCGACACGCAGATTGGGATACGAATGCTACAGGATATCCTCGTTACTGTGGAGTTTCTGGCATGAATTCAATTGCAAAGCACTTAGCTAGGACTCTAAATGTGCACCAGAGTGAAGAAGTTGTAAAACTATCGCGAAGAGGGGATTGCTGGATCGCTGATTCTAAAAATGATATTAAATATTCAGCTAAAAAGTTAATTATCACGGCTCCCTTACCACAGGCTTTGGTCCTAATGGAAACGTCCAACTTAAACTGGGCTTGTGATTGGTTGCCGCGCTTAAAGCAGGTGCGTTATGATAAGGGTCTTGCAGCACTTGTTCTACTCGATCAGCCGAGTTTAGTACCTGCCCCGGGAGCACTTAAACTTTCAAATGGGCCACTTGTTTGGATTGCGGATAATCAAATGAAGGGAATTTCTCCCGATGCGACTGTTCTAACACTTCACGCGAGCGCCAAATTTGCTACCAAGCATTGGGACTCTAGTGATGTCGTCAGAGGTCAGTTAATGCTAAATGCAGCAGAGCATTTTATTCAAGGTCAAGTCTTGGATCTTCGTTGTCACCGTTGGGGGTATACTATGCCACTAAATCCTTGGCCGCAGGCTTATTTGTCAATGGAGCGATTCGATTTAGTCCTAGCTGGTGATGCTTTCGGTGGGCCTCGAATCGAGGGCGCGGCTTTGTCTGGTTACGAGGCAGCAGGAGCAATCCTGCAGTGTTTCTAGCTTTTATTAAAGTGGCTTGATTTATTTCGTGCATTCATTGCAATTCAGAATTCACTAACAACATGGAAGAAATATTAAGGACTATCCCTCACCGCCCACCTTTTTTGTTTATCGATGAGATCGTTGATATTAGAACTGATGGGGCAACATGCAAGCGAACCATTCGAATGGAAGAGCCTCAATTCGAGGGGCACTACCCAAACAACCCTATTATGCCTGGGGTATTATTGTGTGAAGCTTGTTTTCAAACAGGGGCTATTTTTTTAGCTAAACAAATTGAGAAAGAGGGCCGTTCATTAAATGATATCACTCCGGTACTTTCACGAATTAGCGATGCCCGCTTCAAGCAAATGATTAAGCCAGGTGATGAAATACTTATCGAAGTAACAATGAAGGAAACTATCAGTAAATTTCACTTTTTAAGCGGAAAAGTTTTTAAGGGCGGCAAGCTAGTTCTAACAATTCAGTTCGCTCTAGCGATGTTAGAAATAGAGGATGAAAAATGAGTTTTTTAAATCTCCAAAATAAGCGTTTTTTAGTCATGGGAGTTGCTAATCGCAAGAGTGTTGCTTGGGCAATCTCGCAAGCGCTCGAAGCGCAAGGAGCTGAAGTCATACATAGCGTACGTTCGGAGAAGCGCTTGGAAAGTCTTAAGAAATTAATGGTCGAGCGAAGTGCGTATTGTTGCGACGTCGAGTTTCCAGAACAAATAAAAGCTCTAGCAAGAGAGGTCGGGGAGCATCACGGCACGATTGATGGAATAGTTCATTCGATTGCTTTTGCTAATTTTTCTGATGGTTTAAAGCCTTTTCATGCGACACTTCGCAAGGACTTTTTGCAAGCTACATCCATCTCTGCCTTCTCGCTGGTTGAGGTTGCTAACGCTTTTAAAAAATTGCTTGCAAATGAGGCGTCAGTTGTATCGATAGGCATTTCCTCAACGGATGTGACAGCCGAGAATTATGGCTATATGGCACCAATAAAGGCATCTTTGGAGACGTGTTCTTATAATCTTGCAAAATCGTTTAGTCATGATTCGCAAGTACGTTTTAATACTGTCAATTCGGGCCCACTAAAAACCAGTGCATCCGCTGGCATTCCAGGTTACATTGATAGCTACCTTTACGCGGAGAAGCTAACTCTTAGAAAACAAAATTTGACGACTCAAGAAGTAGCTAATACTGCATTATTTCTACTTAGCCCCGCTTCCAGTGGGATCAATGGACAAGGTATTATCGTTAATGCTGGAATGGACCGTAATTATTTTGACAAGGATATAATTACAGCTGCTACGCGAAAGTAAGCTACAAAAAAACCGTTAAGTGCTATGTACACTTAACGGTTATCAGTTAATAGATAAATAATTTATCCGTGAATTTCTGAGTACTTAGCAGTTGATCCACGATAGCTGATGACTGGATCGTGTGCACGTACAGCATCGCTATGCTTTTGATTGACTTCAGAGACGCTTGCGTGGCTAGACTGTGCGCCACGGTAGTTAAGCTCTGGATTACTTGCTTGTAAAGCTTCTGAGCGTTGTGAATTAGATGCAAGAACTTCATTGACTGTTGTTGAAGCACCGCGGTAGTTGATGACTTTATTTTTCATAATATTTTTTTAAGTTTAGTTAATATAAGATAGTATGTTTAATGCATTCTCTATGCCAATATTCGCATTAGATTTGTAAGCATATATATTACAATGACTTAAAAAAATAATAATTTATTTAATTGAAGCCACTAGGTTAATAGCTTCCCATCTAGTGGTAAATCATTTACCACAACATAAACCTAATATTACATTCTACGATTCGCGATTATGCGTTATTTTAACATAGATCAATCAGTCGTGTTTTTCGAACAGAAATGAATCTACTTTACATAGGCGTTTGCGATGCACTGGGCAGGCAAATTGAAAAGTTGCTCGTACAGGGCTCTACTTTCATTCAATGCGATGACGTACCAGCGGCTTTGAGGCATATAGGAAGTGACGGGCAGGATACTGAAATTGTTGTTATGAGCGATTTAGCGCAAATCGATTTATTAGAAGCGCTATTAGAGCTCAAGAAGAATTACCATTCACTGCCAGTTATTGTGCTGAGCGAAAATAGAAAAAGTAGCCTCGCAATAGAAATTATAAAGGCTGGCGCGGATGATTTTTTCTTACTTCCGATCTCTTCTACAGAGTTAATTGATTCGATTCAGCAGTCAGTTGTAGATGCGCGACTTAGTTCGACGCCAGTTGAAATTGGCGAGGTGTATAGTGATCAAGATACTATTATTGGCAAAAGTCGTGCAATGCGCGACATTTACAAGCAACTCGGTCGGATTGCTTCGCAAACAGTCACTGTTCTTGTACGCGGTGAGACTGGAACTGGAAAAGAGCTTATTGCTCGGGCGATTTACCAACATGGACATCGAGCTCACAAAGGATTTATTGCCGTTAATTGTGCAGCTATTCCAGAGACTCTTCTAGAAAGTGAACTTTTTGGTCATGAGAAAGGATCTTTTACTGGAGCGAATCAGTTGCGCGTAGGACGATTTGAACAGGCGCATGGTGGAACACTTTTTTTAGACGAAATTGGCGATTTAAATCTCACGCTTCAAGTAAAGCTATTGCGAGTTTTACAGGAGAAAACGATACAGAGGGTAGGTAGTTCAAACAATATTCCAGTTGATGTCCGTGTGATAGCTGCGACGCATCGAAATCTAGAATCAATGGTAGCTGAGGGGACTTTCCGAGAAGATTTATTTTATCGATTAAATGTCATTTCGATTACCATCCCACCTTTAAGGGATAGGCGTGAGGATGTTTCTGATTTAGTCCATTATTTTTTGCAGCGTTATGCGAAAGAGTATGGTTTAAAAATACCAAGCATTTCTGCACAAGCTATCGATTATCTTAAGCAGTTAGAATGGCCGGGTAACATACGCCAAGTGCAAAATGTGATCAGTAAATCACTCTTGGATTCTAAGGGTCAGATACTGGATTGGCAGCGATTTGATAAGATTATTAAAGAGTCCCAAAACTTAGCAAAAAAGCAAATTAACTTAAGACAAATGATTGATAATGAACTTACTCGAGCTGTTAATAGTGAAACCGAGGCTGCATTACCTATCTTATCACAACAGTTTGAGCGTGAGGTTTATACTATGGCTATCGATAGGGCGGGTGGTAACCAAGCTAAAGCTGCTCGTTTACTAGGTGTCTCAAGGTTTACATTAAGAGAGAAGTTACGTTTGTATGGCAAACATCCTAAAAAAGTATGATTTTTGAAAATGTAGCAATTGAATCTATTGCATCAGCCTTGCCTACAGAGGTATGGTCCTCCTCAGATATAGAGGCGAGGCTCGTATCGGTTTATGATCGCTTGGGATTACCAACTGGGCGCTTAGAATTAATGACAGGAATAAAAGAACGCCGCTTTTGGCCCACAGGAACGTCGGCTTCGACAGCTTCAGCTGAAGCAGGAGATGCTGTTCTGTGCAAATCAGCTTTCCCGCGTAGTTCCATAGATCTACTCATACACTCTGCAGTTTGTCGTGACCGCTTAGAGCCTGCAACAGCTTCCTATGTGCATGGCATTTTGGGTTTGTCGGGCAGTACGCAGATTTTTGATCTATCTAATGCTTGCCTTGGATTCTTGAACGCAATGGTGGTAGCTGGAAGTATGATTGAATGCGGGCAAATTGAGTGTGCACTTATTTGCTCTGGAGAAAATGGACGACCGCTAGTGGAAAATACCATCCAACAGTTACATAATCCCGTCTTAACGCGCAAGACGATTAAGCCTTACTTCGCGAATCTTACAATTGGAGCAGGCGCGGTTTCCGCAGTCCTATGTCGCAAAGATCTGGCAGCGCGATCGAGACCCTTATTAAGTGCGGCAGTTTGTGAAACCGATACTTCTCACAATCAGCTTTGTGAAGGCGACTCCTCTGGGGATACCCTAGAGATGTTGACAAACTCCGAAGAGCTACTTTTTGCTGGTATAAGTGTGGCGAAGCGTGCTTGGCGTCGTTTTTCGGAGACGACTGGTTGGTTGCCATCTACTCCAGATCGACTATTCACTCATCAGGTTGGAAAGGCGCACTCGCGAGAGCTGTACTCTGCCCTAGGTCTGGATATTTCTAAAGACTATACTACTTTTGAAAAATTAGGTAATGTAGGCTCTGTATCATGTCCAATTACTTTAGCAATGGCGATTGAAGGAGGCATTTTCAGGTCTGGTCAGAAAGCCGCTTTACTAGGAATTGGCAGTGGATTGAGTAGCATGATGCTTGCTTTGGAGTGGCCCTCCTCATGACTTGCTCGCGTTCGACTAAATTGCCTGCGGATATTCGTGAGGAATATCCTTTTACAGGGAATCTAATGGACTTACCGAGTGGGGTGAAAATGCATTATTTAGACGAGGGTTCAGGTCCAGTATTATTGATGCTGCATGGTAATCCGACTTGGTCGTTCTACTACCGCGGCTTAGTCAATAAAATGGTTTATGCTGGTTACCGCTGTATCGTCCCCGACCACATTGGTTGCGGTCTTTCGGATAAGCCTCCGACTTATAACTATAAGTTGGAGCAGAGAATAGAAGATGTGGCTTCTTTACTGCATTATTTGGAAATTGAAAGTTACAGCTTAATTGTACATGATTGGGGAGGTGCAATTGGTTGCGGCCTAGCTGTTCGTCGTCCTAAAGCTGTAGAGAAGATAGTATTGCTCAATACAGCAGCTTTTAATTCCAGGCGCATCCCTTGGCGAATTGCTGCTCTAAAGGTTCCGTGGCTCGGTGAATTCATTATTCGCGCTCTAAATGGTTTTGCTGGACCCGCAGTAAACATGTCTGTACGCATCCCCCTGTCGCCGGCAGTCAAGCGAGGTTTCCTGTGGCCTTACAGAAGTTGGGCGAATCGAATTGCTACGTGGAGCTTTGTTAAAGATATTCCTTTACGTAAAAAGCATGTCAGTTTTGCCACACTAGCGACTATTGAAGCGTCTCTGCCCGATTTATCTCACAAGCCAATTCATATTGTATGGGGCGGTAAAGATTTTTGTTTTAATCACTATTTCCTTAAGCGCTGGCAAACAATTTTTCCTACGGCAGAGCTCAGTTTATTTCCTTTGTGCGGGCACTATATTTTAGAAGATGGCCGAGCTGAAGCAGAAACTGTAATTCAGCGCTTTATAGATAAAGTTTAGTTTTATCGTATCTGCATAAGCAAATAGCTTCATTTTAACCAACGAATCTACTTATAATTAAGCTGTAGGATTCGTTTTGCATTTTTTGAGAAAGCAGATCTTACTATTATTATGAGTTCTGTATTGCAATTGATCATAGAGGGTGAGCGGCTTGATTCGGCCCAAATGGCACAAGTGTTAAATTTGAGCGAAGCTGAGGTAGAGTCGGAAATCCAGCGCCTGAAAGCCGAGCATATTTTGCTGGGATGGCGCCCCGTACTGAATCCACAATGTGTGCAGGAGGATATTATTCGGGCGGTTATCGAGGTTAAGATCAGTCCTGAGCGTGATGGAGGCTTTGATCGCTTGGCTGCTCGTATTAGCCAATTTGATGCAGTTGAGTCGTGTTACTTAATGTCGGGTAGCTATGATTTACTTATTTTTGCAACAGGCGCGGATTTACGCGAAGTGGCTAGCTTCGTTTCTGAGCGCCTAGCTAGTTTATCCGGTGTGCTATCAACGGCTACTCACTTTATGCTTCGTGCTTATAAGGAGCAGGGGCACTTACTCCTTTCGCCTAATCAGTGTGGCGACAAGCCAGTCGTTAGCCCTTAATTCCTAATGGAAGCAAATAGCCAACGATTTGTGGCCGGTCATATAAGCGGCTTGCCTCGCTCTGGTATCCGTGACTTTTTTGCCATTGTCGCTGCGATGCCTCAAGCTATCTCATTAGGTATTGGTGAGCCCGACTTTGTTACACCATGGCACATACGTGAAGCAGCTATATTTGCTTTGGAGAAAGGCAAAACTAGTTACACCGACAATTTGGGCTTATTTCGATTACGAAACGAGATCAGCAAGTATGTCGAAAAAAATTTTAATCAAAGCTATCATCCGGAAAGAGAAGTACTTGTTGCAGTAGGTGTTTCTGAGGCATTAGATATTGCGCTGCGTGCAGTTTTAAATCCTGGCGACAAAGTTCTCTATCATGAGCCCTGTTACGTTTCTTACAGTCCAAGTATAAAACTTGCACATGCTGAGCCAGTAAGAGTTGGTACTTCTGCGGAAGATCAATTTTCTATTGATCCAGATCGAGTTGCTGATTCATGGGAGCCAGGATGTAAAGTATTACTGCTTAATTTTCCGACCAATCCCACTGGCGGCGTGACAGATAAGGTCAAACTTGAAAAGCTTGCAAAGTTTGCAGTCGAAAAAGATTTATTAATAATTTCTGATGAGATTTATTCAGAACTGACTTTTGAGGGTAACCACACTAGTATTGCATCACTGCCTGGTATGCGCGATCGCACTATTTTCTTGCATGGATTCTCTAAAGCATACGCCATGACAGGTTTTCGTATCGGATATGCATGTGGTCCCCAGCCATTGATTGAAGCTATGATGAAGATCCATCAATACAGTATGTTGTGTGCGCCTATTTTATCTCAAGAAGCTGCTTTAGAAGCATTAAAAAATGGTCAACCTGCGCTTGCCAGAATGAAGGAGGCATATCAGGATCGACGAGATTTAATAGTAGCGCGTTTTAATACTTTAGGGCTCGATTGTCATCTTCCAAAGGGCTCTTTTTACGCTTTTCCATCGATCCAATCAGTAGGACTTGAATCAATTGATTTTTGCAAGGCACTGCTACAAAAACAAGAAGTAGCCGTTGTTCCAGGTACCGCTTTCGGTCCCAGTGGTGCAGGATACGTACGCGCTAGTTTCTCCACAAGTTACGAGCGCATTATTGAAGCGTGCGATCGTATCGGAAGATTCTTAGATACAAACAATTAACGAAGTTGTTTTTTTATTCTTCTAGCTTTAGCTCATAAGTAGATCCGCGTGAATCCACTAATATAACATAACTTTCATGAGCTTCATCTAAGCCTATAACGGGATCTTTAGTAATTAGTTCGCCCTGCGCATAAATTCCGCTAGGTCTGATTCCGCCATCAATAATAGCGGATTCTTCGCGGCCGGTATTTTTTTTACTGTCTTTATCAATGGTCTTCTCATCAATGTTCGTATTGATGGAACCATTTAGTTGAAGTTCAGCTAATTTTTTTTGTATAGCAATAGCATGCTCTTCATCGCTTCGGTTGGTTTCAGCAATTGCTATATTTCCGAGTTCTAGGACACGACCATCAGTAGAGTGTAGTAGATCTCCAGGACGTTTACGCACGGGTAAATTCAAAACATTTTCAAAACGCACAAAAAATCCTATCTCATCCAATCCCAATTGCTCGGCGATGTAGCTCTCTAACTTTTCAAAGTCGATGATAACCACTGTTTCTGGAACTTCTTCGACTTCAACTTCTGGATTTGCCGCTATTTCAGGTAGTCCGCTCTTTTCAAAGTTATAGGTTGCTACGAAGGGCTCGTTTTTAAGTGTGCTATACTTTGTCCAATTCCTAGATAGCCACTGATCACGCAATAGTCCCTGCATAATGCGCGCACTAGGGCTCATCTCGATTGTCTCTTTTTTATAGTTACTTACAGCAGTGATTCCCGAGTCCGATATGTTGGTAATTCTCGATACAAGACTATCGAATAACCCATAACTATAAGAAACCCATACAGAAGCTAAAACAGCTACTGGCAGAACGATGCGAGGATTGTTTAGGTGCTGGCGCATTATAAGTCGTTAGATTTCGTTAAGCTCAATGGATGGGTCTATTAGAGGAAAGAACAATGATGCTTCTAAAGCATATCCTTCATTTGTGCGAACTATTTTTATGTGTTGATATTCATGTGTGGGCGGACGACTCCAAAGGTACTTGATACATTCAGTAAGTGAATAAAGTGGTAAAAAAGGTTCTTCATTTGTAGAAGGTTTATTTAATGCACTTGCCCATAAATTAAGTGTGGCACCATTGATTATTATTTCATCATTGCCTGTGTCTATGGTATTTTTTCCAGTTTCGATAATGACTAATTCGGGGACTGCTGCATCACTTGGTGGATTTTGTAGCGTCCACCCATGCGCTAAGAAGGCTGGAGCAAGAGATTCTTTCAGTAATTGTGCGTTGGCTTCATCTTTGGATATAAAGCTCTGATTGAATAATATATATCTTTTGCGCAGATCTTTTTGCTCAGTGCTCGTTAATTCTTTTTCTAAATCTTTTTGTTCCTGGCGCAGTTGCATGCTTTGAGTTAGTTTAATTTGGCGCATACTCTCTAGTGGTCTATATTGCTGTCCAAAGTAAACCAAAGCTACAGTAGCAATAAGCAGTAGTGCGATTACTGGGTAAGAAGCTAGTAGATTGTATAATCTGTAAAATTGTCTACGCATTTTTTTGCTAGTACTGTTCTATTTCTTGAATGGAGATACGTTAAATGAAAGTGTAAAAGTTCTCAAGCGCCCGCGCTGGTTGCCGAAGCGTGAGCCATTTCGATCCTGTTCAAATTCTATCGTTGGTTGACTGATCGACCAACTCTCTTTTTTGAGCTTACTAGTCATTTGCTCAATCTCCGTAGTTAAATCAAGGTCTGCTGTAAGTGGACGACCTATTATTATAATCTCGGTGACGGCATCTTCTGGATTGATAGATGCACTATAGGTATCAAGCTCGATAGACATAGGTAGAGCGCTCGACAATCCCTGCAGAAGACTTACTAATGGAGCTGGAACTGGCGCATCCTTGCTTATGGTTTCTCGCCCTTGGCTAAATTCAATGACCTTACTGTATTGGCGATTATCGAGTATGCTTCGCTGAACTTCATTGATTGACTTAATTTGTGCCTGGAGTTTCAGATCTAGGCTACTTAGATCCACCGCAATTTCTTGTTTCTTTTCTAATAGCGGGATTGTTTGATAAAAAGATATGATTAATGCGATGCTACATAATGCGAATGCGCGATGTCGTAAGCGTAGATTTCTCTGTCTTGCCCAATCAGCGCGCCTAACAAGATTCTTTTTGGAGTCAATTTTTTGCTGACCTAGTCGAGTAATTTTACTTGTGGGATCTTTAGTATCATCGATGGGCTCATTTTGTAATTGTGGATTTATCCCAAATTCTTGCTCGATAAATAAACCCAATCGATTGGCGCCAACTTCTAACTGCTCTACGCTTGGCTCTGCAGTATTAAGTCGGCTGAAAAAGAGTAGGTTGCCTGTTTCTTCACGGGCAATTAAGTAACCAGCATCTCCAAGCCCACTATAATGAATTAGCCCTTGCGGGTTATCGCATGCATTAGCGCTGATACTAGACAAAGAGAATGGCAGACTAAAAATACCTTCTAAGTAAACTCCGTTTTGTAGCGCCCACTTAGCAATAGCTCCCGCTATAGAATTAGGAAGGCTACTAACTAAATAAAATTGATGCGCGCCTTCTCGTTGTAGGTGCATGTCAGTAGCTACCCAGCAGCGATCTTCATTGCCGTATAGTTTTATCTTTCGTTGTTGGAGTAATTGTTGCTGTAATTTGGGGGCTATTTTCGGAACACGCTCGAGATGGTGATCGAGGGAAGGAAGATCGATGTAGATGCGTATACGGCTTATTCCTAGTGATTTAGTCTCAGCGTCTAATACTGACAAAAATCCTGAAATATCCTCAATGTTTGCCTCCTTGATCAGGTGTCCACCAGATTTGGAAATACGCCAAATTCTTACCGTATTGTGATCCCAAATTATTGTATGAGCTGCCATGACATTTATTATTAGTTAATATATCCACTTTTCTCCGTCAAAGCGTAAAGTGCTAAATGGCTCAATTATTGTAAAAATGCCGACCTCAGCTTGGTTCCAAGGATCACCTAAAAGGATTTCTTGTCTGCGTAAGAAGTATCTATTTTCAGACCAGTCGTTTGTAGCTGAGCCGTTTAAGCTAATGAGAAGAGGTTCTTGGGGGTTTGAATTGTTTGGATCTGCGTATGGATTAACTAATCCAAGCGGCGCGAGATCAGTTAAAGTAAGTGGCACTGTTATGGATTGATTAATTGGCACTTGGAAGGAGCGTTGTCCGCTGACGATTACTGTGGCAGGCTGATTACCATCAATACGTTGACCTCGCTCAACTTGGATTACCGCATCAACGTAAGAGTAAATTTGTGCTGGGTGATCAAAAAATCCATCGAGATCAACATCTTCGGAGTAGGGGGTGGGATCTATTATGCCATTTCCGTTGTAATCGTAGTTATTTGTTGTTTCATCTAAGAATTGATCAAGAGTGCCATTACCGTTTAGGTCTTCACTACGATCTAGATATCCGTTATTATCTACATCTTCCCCTGCATCTAAAGTGTTATTTCTGTTTTCGTCTTCGGTTGATTCTCGCGACTGTAGTATAAACTTCGCATTTTGTAAATTTTTACTAGTAACAGATACGGAACCACGATCCCAGAAGCCTAGGGCATTAGTAAAACCTGCACTTAGATTTGCTCCGCCAGCTTCTTGAATAGCTAGTCGATTTTCAATCACCACGGTGCATAGCAGATCGCGCAGGTCGATCCGCTGAACATTTAGCTCGGCTGCACGACCTTTCCATTTAGACTGGTTTAAGCCGTAGTTCTCCCAATCGCCCCAATTACCTGTAGCAGGGTCGCCGTCATATCCCACAGGGTCGCCGTCATCTCCCACAGCCCAATTTTCCCAAAAATTATTAAAGCTATTAACATTCAAGGTATTTGGTAGCGGTAAATCAGGATTGGTGGTGGATACCAGCAGAAGTCGTAATTCAGTTGGATTTTGCTCGTCACTAAGCCAGCCTGAACCATCACCAGTAATTTGGAAGAAACTATCTCCAGCCCAAGTATTTTCGGCAAAATATAGCATGCGAGTGGTTGTCGTGGCTGGGCTAGGGCGTATGCCCACTGGGTAGCGTAATTCATTAGCACTACCGCCACCATGACGCGAAGCGAGATTCCACCAGTAGTTATCCTCAGCGCTTGTTGCTACGCTTGAATTATTTTCAAATAGTGGAAATATTTGCTCTCTTAGCATACCTCGCTTTAAAGCTTCAGCAACTTTAGGTAGTTCTGCAGCTTCATCCACTGCTCGTTGTACGCGAATGATGTCGATTGCACTTGGCAGAACTGCTGCAGATAAGATAGCAATAATTACTAACACACCAATTAGCTCTACTAGTGTAAATCCAGCAGGATTCAAAGTTATGATCTTCTTGTATGGGCGCATAAAAATTACTGATGAAAGATATATACGTAGGCGTGATACTCTCCAGGTTGATCGCCTGGAGTAAACCAAGCGTTGGCACCTTCGAGGCCTCCTTTTTGTGCAATTCCGTTACCCGCTAAGCTAGCTTCAATAAAGTCTAATTCAGTTAGGGCATCAGCTCCAAACGGTCCATTCACTTTAATTGCGAGACCCGCAGCTTCTCGAGTTGTTAGATTAGGCATAAAATAATAAGCAACCAATACTGCCTTACCAGCAGACTCGAATATCATACTATCTATAGTCCCGGAGTAGGTCGCTCCTCCAATAAGAGTTGCGCCTACTGGGCTACTACCGATTGCAAAGGTTAATGTGTTTGTAGGGCGCCCTATGGGAACTCCCTCCTGCTCGAGGAGCTGTGTCTGATAAACAAGCATATCTCCGAGGTCACGATTACCTATCTCGGGTGTGTATTCGCTTGGTGGATCTCCGTTGGGATCAGCTTTATAATTAAGAACTTGTGTAATTTCAGTATCAGTTGGGATACGGTCATAACGCTGATAATAATGCGTTGCTGCTATTTGCGCCGCACTCACAGATGCAATCGCCGAACTTATCTTTGATTCACGAATCGATTTTATTACATTAGGTGCTATCATTGCGGCAAGTATAGACATAATCGCTAGCACGCCTATCATTTCAATGAGCGTAAATGCGTAATGTTTAGTAGCAAAAACTGGAGTACGTTTGTGCATCTTTAATTTAATATGCGCCGGGGCTTAGCATATTCACCAATGGTAGAAATACAGCAGCGGCAACAAGACCAGCTAAACAGACGGTGAGTACAATGAGGCCGGGTTCTAAAATCGCAAAAAATGTTTTTATTTTACGTGGAACAAGATCATCGTAGTAATCCACTACTGCTTGTAGGGATGTATCGAGTGAACCACTGCGCTCGCCTACTCCAACCATTGTTCTGACTAATGGCGGGAAAATAGGGTCTTTAGCCATGCTGCTACTCATCGTTGAACCGTTTGAAACTGCTGTCTCGATTCGTGTTACGCTTCGTTCAATAACTCGATTTCCTACCACTTGGCGTGCCATTGCTAAAGAATCGGTGATAACGATGCCTGCTTTTTGCATTAAGATTAAACTGCGAAGAAAGCGCGCTACCGCGAGTGTGAGAATCACATCACCTAGGAATGGCAGTTTAAGTAGAAAGTGATCACGAAGTAGGGCAGCATTTTTAGATATTTTGAATAGTATACGTAATCCAGCGGGAGTCAAAAAGGTCGCAGCAATAATTAAAAACCAGTATTGCACCACAAATTCGCTCGCAGAAATCATAACTTGAGTGATCCAAGGTAAGGGAATATCAAGTTCGAAAAGCAATTCTGTAACAGTTGGAAAAACAAAACGAAGAGCGATAAAAATAAAAATAATTAATGCAGCAACTACAAAGGCAGGATAGAGCATCGCTTGTTTGAAGGCTTTCCAGTTCTTATCCATCCATTCCAAGTAATCACGTAGCTCTATAAAATTTTCATCTAAGGAACCGCTTCTTTCAGCGACTTGGACAATGTTGCGAATGTAGCCCGGAAAGACTCTAGGGAACGTCTCCAGTCCCTGGCTTAGAGGTGTACCTTGTTCTACCAATTCGGTTAGGCGTTGTCGGACGGTAGCTTGCGCTCCCGAAGTCTCTTCTCCTTGTCGGACCCGAAGTGCGTCAATTATAGGCACTCCGGCGCGTAATTGGATGCCAATTTGAAAAATTAAATTAGCTAGGTCTGCAGTTTTCATTTTCAGCCTAGAGTTGCGCTTGCTTGCTCTTGAATCTCGCACATCGGCTTTGACTAACTCTAAGCCATCCTCTGAAATTAAGTCAGACAGGCGTTTGACGTTTTCTGCCTCACGATTGCCATTTACTAAACGACCATCTTTTGTGACTGCAGTATAGTTAAAATCAGTCATTGTCGGAGCAGTCTTCTGGGTCTAATTGTATGACGCGCCCAATTTCTTCAATACTGGTCAGCCCTTATTTTGCTTTCTCAAGACCATCTTGGCGAATAAGTACAACACCTTGGTTCTTTAATTATCGTTTTAAATTAGAAATCGACTCTTTCCTGTCAATGAGCTGCTGCAAGCCTGCATCCATTCGAATTATTTCCGCTAAACTGATGCGTCCGCTGTAGCCTTTCTGCCCGCAAGCTTGGCATCCAACTGGCTCATAGACAGTCACATCTAAATCTTCTGGTGAGCCCCCAAGCGCAGCCCATTCCTTCGCACTTATTGTATTCTTGGTTTTACAGACAGGACACAAGCGCCGTGCAAGACGCTGAGCGCTCAAGCCGAGTAAGCTACTAGATAGTAAGTAGGGTGGAATTCCTAGGTCAGTAAGCCGAGGAATTGCACTTATTGCATCATTGGTATGTAACGTAGAAAACACTAGATGACCCGTTAGCGCTGCTCGTATCATAAGTTCTGCAGTTACTTGGTCGCGGGTTTCACCGACAAGGATTACATCTGGATCTTGGCGCAGTAAGGTGCGTAGTCCATTAGCGAAGGAGAGTCCAATCTCGTCTCTAATCTGCGTTTGACGAATGAGTGGTAAACGGTATTCAATTGGATCTTCAAGAGTGAATACGCTACGCTCTTCGGCATCAATCATCGAAAGCAGTGTATATAGGGTTGTAGTTTTACCGCTTCCTGTGGGTCCTGTAATTAGAAAAACTCCATGCGGCTGATCTAAAATGTCACTAAATTCAGATTGTTGTTTCTGCGAGAAACCAAGAGTAGGAAGCTCCAACTTTAGGCGTGATTGGTCTAGTAGTCGCATAACAATACTTTCGCCATTACTAGATGGTAAGCTCGAGACGCGTACATCGATTTCCTCACTACCTATGGCAAAATGTATTCGTCCATCTTGTGGTAAGCGGTCTTCAGCCGTATCCATTCCCGCTAAAATTTTAAATCGAGCAGTAAGAGCACTTTGTATCGCACGAGGTAGCAGCAATCCTTCCTCGAGGACGCCATCGGCGCGTAACCTAACTCGAAAAAATCGTTCTTCCGGATGCAGGTGAACATCACTAGCTTCGCGGGTAGCCGCATGCATTAAAATTTGTTCCGCTAAGCGTATCATCGGCGGGTCATCCTGACTTTGCTCGTTGAGCGCCGCCGCATCCATTTGTATAAAAGCACCTACAGCATCATAGAGCTCATCGCGCGCAGTATAGTTTCGATTGATAGCGAGGCGTATATCTGTCTCAGAGGCGGGTAAGACTTCGATAGGCTGCTTAGCTGCAGTTTCTAGGCGTTTAAGAGTTGGAAGATCAAATGGATTAGCGCAAGCTATCCACAGGCTCCCATCACGTTCTGCTACAGGAATTGCTACTAATTTCTCACATAATTGAGCAGGCAATTTATTGCGCAGGCAATCATCGAGACTTAATCTACGTAGACTAAGCTGTTGACCTTCTAATTGTCCTTCCTGAATAAAGTCAGTTGCTGTTTTTAGTTGGCCACGAATCGATCGAAACTGTGATAATTCTTCACTAGTAACGAGTCCCAAGCGTTGAACAACTTCACTGAAACTAAGCCCTAACCGAGTACCCTCACGGCGCGCTAATTCTGCCTGTGAAGCTGTCAATATACGCTCCGATAAAAGCCAGGCCTCCATATTTACAGAGGCCTGACTGTTTACAGTGTCTTTTGCTGACGTTTCTTCCACGGTAAGTCAAAAGACTAAATTACTGCTAAAGTCTTACTGGTGTGAAACATATACGTATGCGTGATATTCTCCATCACTATCGCCAGGAGCAAACCATGCATTAGCACCCTCTAGGCCACCAGTGGCACCGATTCCTGCGCCTGCTATAGAAGCATTGATAAAGTCAGTATCAGCTACAGCATCACTTTCGAAGGGTCCATTTACTTTGGTTGCTAGTGCAGCAGCCTCTTGCGTGGTCAGGTTAGGCATTACATAATAGACAATACGTGTGCCAGTACCTGCTGATTTAAAGCGCATCGTAGTGCTTGTTCCACCATAAGTAGCGCCGCCGATTAGGCCTTCTCCAACGGTGGCACAACCAATAGCATGAACTAATGAATCAGTTGACCTGCCTATTGGGGTTTTCTCTTGTTCGAGTAATTGTGATTGATAAACAAGAATATCACCAAAGTCTACATTACCTACATCAGGAGTGTAAGCGATAGGACTAGTTGGATCTTCCTTATAATTCAACACACCTGTAGTTGCTGTCTCGGTGTCAAGAGGGAAATTATCATAGCGCTGATAATAATTGATTGCTGCAGTTTTGGCTGCATTGACTGAGGCGATAGCAGAAGTGACCTTAGCATCACGAATTGATTCGATGACACGTGGAGCGACCACTGCGGCTAGAATACCGATAATAGCAAGAACGCCAATCATTTCGATTAACGTGAATCCTTTTTGTGTATTTTTGTTATTCATAATTAGATTTTTGTTTAGGCGTTTTTCTTATCTGCCTGATATAAATACATCTAATTAGACACAATATGTAAAATAATTATATGTAAAAAAAGTATTAATAAAATGCATACTTTTCTGGTACATTTTTACATTATTTCCACCTTTTCCTTACTTTGAAAATGGTATCAATTTTAACAGTATGCGTTGTAGCTTATCTTTAGCTGCTGTTGAAATACATTGTCTTCAATGCACGGACTCGCTCTAGTCTTCTATGTAATGATTGATCCTTCCAGAATAGTGGCCCTTGTTGGTCGTCCCAATGTAGGCAAAAGCCGATTATTTAATCGCTTGTGCGGCAAGCGTATGTCGATTGTACATGACCTTCCGGGAGTAACACGTGATTTAATTTCTACTGAAATAAAGGATGATTATTTATTATTAGATACCGGAGGTGTAGGCATGGAGCTAGAAATGACACCGAAGGCAATCGCAGCAGCGGCTGAAGATCAAGTTGAGTTTGCTCTGCAAGCCTCAAGGGTCGTTCTCTTTGTAGTGGATGCACGCAGCGGAGTCACCACCTTGGATGAAATGGTCGCTGATAAATTACGGCGCTATGGCAAGCAAGTGCTCTTGATTGCGAATAAAGTCGACAGCGAAGTTGAGGAATCGGCAGCAGAAGATTTTGCACGGCTGGGATTAGGAGATCCTATTCGGGTCTCCGCCGAGCATGGGCGCGGAATTCAATCCTTAGAAGCTGCGTTAACGGATAGCTTAGGCCCTAAGCCCGAAGGTTCCGCGGGCGATAAGGAGAAACCAATCCGCATTTCTTTGGTCGGTCGACCTAATGTAGGCAAGTCTTCGCTTGGTAATGCATTGCTTAATTCTACGCGCCTAATTGTTTCCGATGTACCAGGAACTACGCGCGATTCAGTAGAGTCAGATTTAGACTATGCTAAGGATCGAGAATTGATTAAGTTTCGCCTGGCGGATACTGCAGGCATACGCTCGAAGCGTAAAGTCGGGGATCCAGTCGAGTATTTTTCCAACGTACGCACACAGCATTCAATCGAGCGCTCCGATGTCGTCTTCTTAGTAATAGATGCTGCTGATGGAGTTACAAAGCAGGATCAAGCGCTAGCCGGAGACATCATGGATGCAGGTAAGGCCATCGTTATCGTGGTGAATAAGTATGATAAAATTAAAGAGCGCTGGGATGAAGAGCCTGTGAATGGATTTAAAAATTTGAAACATTTCTTGACGCATTATGAGACGTCTTTACGCAAGCAACTCTTTTTCTTGCCAGACCCGCCGGTTCTTTTTGTATCCGCTTTAAAAGGATTTAAAGTTGAGTCATTACTCGAGGCAGCAGCTGGAATTGAGGCGAGCTTGGATATGCAATTGCCTACGGGACGACTCAACCGCTTGGTACAGGATCTGTTTACTGCGCGCATGCCGAAAATGGTAGGTATTAAGCGTTTCAAAGTATTTTACGCAGTGCAAACTGGCAGTCGTCCCCTGCGTTTGCGCTTTTATTGTAACCGTATAGAGCGACTGGATCCGACTTACCGTCGTTATTTAGAGAAGGGACTGCTACATGAATTTCAACTGAAAGGATGCCCCATACGTTTTGATTTTGTGGGAAAACATAAGCGCTACTCAGAGGGGGAAGATAGCAAAGGAGTTCACTGTGGCCTTGCTGGAAGAGGCGCGCCACGGCAAAGTCGCGAGATTCAAGATAAGCATCGCCGCATAAAACAAGGTGATAAAGCGTTCGAGAAAAAACATCCCGAACAGCGTAAGCGTATATCTCAAGTTAAGGCTGCCCACAATAAAGGCATTAGAAAGTTGATAGAGTGAACCTGAGAGGCCTCTATCTACAAGTAAATGGCCTTTTCAAAACTAAGCAGCTAGTGATAATTAGAAGTATTACTCCTTTGCTTGCATGTAGTACTGGTCGGCTACATTCCAATCAACTAAATTCCAGAAAGCTTCAATATACTTTGGTCGTAGATTTTGGTATTTCAGATAATATGCGTGTTCCCAAACATCGAGACCTAAAACGGGAGTGCCTTGGATCTCTACATATCCCTGCATTTTTGGATTATCCTGATTCGGCGTCGATGTGACAGCAAGAGAGCCATCTGCTTGTACGACGAGCCATGCCCAGCCTGAACCGAAGCGCGTAGCGCCAGCTTTAGCGAAAGCAGCCTTAAAGGTATCAAATCCACCAAGCTCTGCTTCGATTGCTCCTGCTAGTTCTCCGATGGGAGCACCTCCTCCATCGGCGCTTAATAGGGTCCAGAAAAAACTATGGTTGGCATGGCCGCCGCCGTTGTTGCGTATGGCGGCGCGTTTTTCACTGGGTACTGCATCTAAGTCAGCAATTAATTCACAAAGGCTTTTGCTTTCGAGTTCAGTGCCGTCAATGGCTGCATTTAGGTTAGTTACGTATGCATTATGATGTTTACTATGGTGAATTTCCATGGTGCGCGCATCAAAAATAGGTTCGAGTTCATCGTAAGCGTATGATAGGGCCGGTAATTCGTGTGGCATTATAATATATTAATTTTAGTTTAATTGATTAGAATTTTGATTAAATAAGTAACATGACGAGCTCTTCTGTCAAATGAGGATATCAGTATAATTATACAGAAAATCCAAATGTGCGACTGCTACTAGATATCTTTTTAGCAGTTTTTAATTCACGTTTCCTTTTAAAAAATTCTTTGAGAATCTCGTGGTTGAGCTCTTCCATTACCCCACCAATAGATTCAAAGTGATGATTACTATTGGGCAGGGCGCCCAAATTGACTGCACCGCCAACTCCTCCCATCTTTTCGTCTCGCAGGCCGTAATAAACTTTACAGATGCGGGCTATTAGTAAAGCTCCAGAGCACATTGGGCAGGGCTCTTTTGTAACATATAAAGTGCATTCATTTAATCGCCAGTCACCAAGCGCATGAGATGCCTGCGATATTGCTAGAATCTCAGCATGAGCAGTAGGATCGTTGGTTGTGCGAGATTGATTGTGAGCACTTGCTATAATGCGACCTTTGTGCTCGATTACAGCTCCAACGGGAACTTCATCTTTTAAATAAGCTTCGATGGCTTCATTGTAAGCATATGTCATAAAGTAGTTTTCATCGCGTGCTAGCTCAGAGGGAAATACTTTTTCAAAAGGGCAATCGATAGTTTCCATTAGGAATATTACGTTTTAGATTAAGGGAAATATAGTTTTATTAACCGAATTCCTTCTAGTAGTCCATCCTTGACATTCACTTACGAAACTTTTCTCTGCACGTTTCTTATCCATTTATGGCAAAAGCACAAAGTGAAGACTATGTAGAGGTTGAGGGTAAAATCGTTGCGGTATTACCAGGTACGATGTTTCGAGTTGAACTGGCTAATGGGCACCGCGTATTGGCGCATATTTCTGGTAAGTTACGTAAGCACTTTATTAAAATTACTGTGGGTGACACAGTGAAGATGGAAATGAGTCCGCAAGACTTGGAAAAAGCCCGCATTATTTATCGCTTACGTAATGCTGCAGTAAATCGCAACGCACCACGCCGAAGCTTTGGACCGCGCCGCCGCTAGTTCGCTTTGTTCACTACGTAATGTCAAATTAGTTGCACTTTACTAGAACGCAGACGCTTCTGATTTTTAGCAATCGTATCTAAGGTAATTATTCGATACATGCTTGCCTCATCGAATTAATTGACTGTCGTATTTATATACACAATTGTACTTAAAAATATAATGAGCAAAATATACAACTCCATTGTCGACACAGTAGGCAACACGCCACTGGTAAAAATTAATCAAATAACCGAAGGCCTTTCCGCAGATATTTATCTAAAGTGTGAGTTCTTTAATCCACTAGCTAGTGTCAAAGACCGTATTGGTAGGGCAATGATCGAAGCTGCGGAAGCTTGTGGTCGGCTTAATGCAGATAGTGTGGTCGTTGAGCCTACATCAGGCAACACTGGTATTGCTCTTGCTTTTGTTTGCGCCGCAAAAGGTTACAAATTAGTACTCACTATGCCAGAGACAATGTCGCTGGAGCGCCGAGTCTTGCTGCGTATGTTGGGCGCCGAGATTGTTTTAACTCCAGGACCCAAAGGAATGCCAGGAGCGATTGCTAAGGCCTCGGAGTTAGTTGAGGAATATGGAGATAAGGGCTACATGCCGCAACAATTTGAGAATCCTGCTAATCCAGAAGTACATCGCCTAACAACAGCTGAAGAAATCTGGTCGGCAACTGAAGGTACTATCGATGCTTTTGTATCAGGTGTGGGTACAGGTGGTACTATAACAGGTGTATCTGAAGTAATCAAATCACGTAAGGAGCTCTTTACCGTAGCAGTTGAACCTGAAAATAGCCCCGTTATTTCCGGAGGGCAGCCAGGGCCTCACAAGATACAAGGTATTGGTGCAGGATTTATACCCAAGAACTGTAATACTGACATTATTGATGACATCATAAAGGTATCTAACGAAGACGCTTTTGCGACTGCCCAAGCATTGGCTGAAAAAGACGGCTTACTTGGAGGTATTTCGACCGGGGCTAATGTATGGGCTGCAATGCAACTTGCAAAGCGCCCCGAGATGGCTGGTAAAAAGATTGTGACAATCGGTTGTAGCTTTGGAGAGCGATACCTATCCACACCACTTGCAGAAAAAGCTCGTGAAGAGATGATGGGAGTCACAGCTAGCTAGTAATTAAAAAGAAGAGTATCTTTTTCCAAGATCTAGCCTTATGCCTAGAGCTTTATTAGTCATTTTATCAGCATATCAGTGGAGCGAGTCTTGACTTGCTGTGCCCGTATCGTTTTCTACCCTTTTCTAATACGAAATAGACGCCAATGTAGCTCAGTGGTAGAGCAGAGGACTCATAAGCCTTTGGTCGGCAGTTCAAATCTGCCCATTGGCACCATTCGTGAGTTAATCGAACCGCGTTTATGAGCTTTTTGGTTCGTAGATGGTGGCGCTATTGTTGGTCGCTAACATTTTGTGGGTTGAGCGAGCTGTCTCTCTATGCTACTATACAATATTATGTTTACTGGAATCATTGAAGAAGTTGGAACTGTTATTACTTTTGAAGAACGAGCGCATGCATGGCGTCTAATCGTGGAGTCGCATCGCATTACTAAAGAAATGCAGCTAGGCGATAGTGTGGCGGTCAATGGTTGTTGCTTAACAGCAGTTACTTTTTCTGATGACCGTATTGAATTTGACCTTCTTGCCGAAAGTGTGCGACTAACGTCTATCCGAGAAGTTGGCTCTGGGGGAGCTATAAACTTAGAGCGCGCCATGCTTCCCACGACCCGAATGGGAGGGCACTTTGTGTCTGGTCATGTAGATTGCACAGGAATTATTCAATCAATCCAGCCTCGAGGTAAGGATTTTTATCTACGAATTAATACAGATATTACTAATTTAAAATATGTTGTGCACAAGGGCTGCATTGCAATCGATGGTATATCATTAACGGTGGCTGAGGTAGATGAAACAGGATTTGTCATCTGGTTAATTCCTCACACTATGGAAGCTACACATTTACACAGCAAAAAAGCTGGGGATCGAGTAAACCTCGAATTTGATTTAATTGCGAAGTATGTAGAGAAGATTACTGCGGCTAAAAACTAAACTTCCAGCTGCGGCGATGTGATTTTATTTCTATTTGATCGGCAATTCATTTATGCGGAAATTCTCCAGAATTAGTTATTTGCATCGATCTAAAGAGTAAACCTGCTGCAGCTGCAGCTAAGACTTGCACAATTATATAAATCGGTAATATACTCCACGGCAAGAACCCATTAATACATAGTGCTAGCGCAACTGCTGGGTTAAAAGCTGCACAGGAGATAGGTCCTACAGCATATGCGCCAGCCCCTACTATGAATCCTATCGCTATGCCATAAAATTGATTATTTTTTGTACCTGTTGCAATGGCTACATTAAGAATAACCCACACTAATGCGAAGGTAAATAAAGCTTCGGAAATCCACATCGCAGGTTGCTGTACGGCAGCAGACTGGATTTGACCAATTCCTTCTGAATTTAGTATTGGTATAGTTAGCGCTGCGGTGGTTGCCCCAAATATAATAACTAACAAATAGGCTATTACGTCTTTAGGTCGATGTGTGCCTGCACACAAAAAAGCTACCGTCGCAGCAGGATTAAAATGTGCTTTTGAGATATGCCCACAACTATACACTAAGGATGTCAGTCCAATAGCGACGGCGACCGGAGTCATGGCACCTGCCCCAGGTGGAGTTAAGCAAATGCCGATAATTAGATATAAAAAGTAGGTACCTATAAATTCAGCTATTAGTTTATTTTTCATATTCACTATATTGATTAATTGCATCTCTGTAGCCTGAGGCATAGGCTTCAAAGACTAGTTTGATTGAATCGCGAATTCTGTAAAATGCATCCCTCTCAGTTTCGCCGCTGCGGATAGAATGCGGTGGATCTTCAAAGCCCCAATGGTAGCGCTTAATTATACCGGGGAATCTTGGACATGCTTGATCCGCATTTCCACAAACAGTGATGACAGTTGTGATTCCAGCATCTAAATAGTTCTCCAAATGTTCAGATCTGTGACCTTCCGCGCTAATTCCAAGTGCTTCAATTGCTTCAATCGCAAGTGGGTGCACCTCACCTTTTGGATTGGACCCAGCACTATAGACGTCCATCAAATCACTTGCCGCAGAGCGCAGAATGGCTTCTGCCATATGACTACGACAGGAGTTTCCAGTGCATAAAATGAGGACTTTGGGTTTTTTCATAATAAAGTATATGAATTAAAAAGAGCAATGAATCCAATCACAGACTTTATCTGGGCAGTTGTCTAATGTTTGACTGACACGCTTTAAGAGGAGCGCGCGCGCATGCAAATCGCGATGGAGCTGAGCGCTAATAGATGATTTTGATTCTCGCAGGTAGTTTAGATTACAAAAGAGCAAGCCTGGAATAGGCGTCTTTATCTGATAAATCATCCAAGTACCTTCTCGTTTTGCGTTGACTAAGCCAAGTTGTTTTATGGATGCGAGTTGTTTTGAAATTTTAACCTGTGCTTCACCCAGAATTTCTTGGAAGTGACAGACGCATAATGGTCCGTATTCGAGCAGATTGAGTATACGTAGTCGTTGTGTATCGCTGATGCAGCGGTATAGATTGGACTCATTGATTCTTAATATATTCTAATAATAGTATATACTGTCAATCGTATATATAATTATTAGAATATATTTGCTAGGCCGTTCAATAATTTGTCCAGTTGTGCTTGGTTGAATCTTTGTGTTCATATACGAATAAATCATGCTCATATTTTTGTTACTTTTATCTGCTTTATTGCTAATAGTCGCATATCGTTTTTATGGGCGCTTTTTAGAGCGCCGCTGTGAAGTAGACTCTTCGCGCACGACTCCTGCTTGCGAGTTTGAAGATGGTGTCGACTATGTACCGACACGCCCCTCGGTTTTATTTGGGCATCATTTTTCTTCGATCGCTGGAGCGGGACCTATTGTGGGTCCAATTATTGCAGCCTCTGTATTTGGTTGGTTGCCAACTTGGATATGGATTATTGTAGGATCTATTTTTGTTGGTGGTGTTCATGATTTTGGAAGTACCCTTATGTCCCTTCGTTATAAAGGACGGTCGATTACTTCAACATCTCGTCAGCTAGTAGGCGAACGCACAGGAAGTTTATTTCTACTATTTGTACTTATTGCACTAATTTATGTTATTATAGTGTTTTTAGACTTAACTGTGACTGGCTTTGTAAATCAGCCAGCAGTCGCTACTTCTTCGGGATGGTTTATTTTAGTTGCTTTGGCATTTGGGTGGTTTGTTAGGCGCTCTTTGTTACCCTATAAATTACTTATCCCAATCTTTATTCTACTCACCTATTTAGGGCTTTGGGTCGGGTTTAATTGGCCTGCTCCATCAATGAGTAAAAACCTATGGATGATCGTAGTGTTAGCCTACTGCTATTGCGCTGCTATTTTACCGGTGAGTACTTTGATGCAACCTCGTGATTTTCTTAGCGCTACTTTCTTATATGCGATCATATTTCTTGGATTGATTGGCATCTGCGCGCATGGGGGAGGTTTGGAGCTTCCGATGTATACAAGTTTTGCCCCTAAAGATTGGAGTTACCTAGTGCCATTTTTGTTTATAACTGTAGCATGCGGCGCTTGCAGCGGTTTTCATAGTATAGTAAGTAGTGGTACAACATCCAAACAGATAAGATCGGAGCGCGATGTAAGAAAGGTTTCGTATGGTGCGATGCTAGTTGAGGGAATGCTAGCTGTGTTTGCTTTGGCGTGCATTGGTGTATCCGGAGGTTTTGAAGGTGGTCCCGTGGCGGCATTTGCAAACGGTACAGCGTTATTTTTAAATGCTTTATCAATACCGCTAGAGGTTGGATATATATTCGCCACACTAGCTGTGAGTACTTTCTTACTGACTTCCTTAGACACTTGCTCGCGACTTGCGCGTTTTTTGCTAGAGGAGCTCTTTGATTGGAGTGGAATAAAAAGTCGATATATAGGAACGTTATTGGTTTTAGTGCTTCCAGCTATTGCTGCTTTAAGCACTTATACTGCTCCTGATGGAACTCATTTGCCTGTATGGAAAGCAATATGGCCATTGTTTGGATCGACCAATCAGTTGCTTGCTGCTTTGGCGTTGATGACCTTTGTCGCCTACCTTAAGTCGAATCGTATTACCTTTGGTTTCGCCTTAGTTCCAGCGCTTGTCATGGTAGGTATGCCAATTGCAGCATTAGCAATGCTGGTTTTACAATATGGCCCGCTATCAATGCTTGGAGCCATTGCCGTATTCATGCTAATACTGAGCCTTTTTGTAACTGTGATGTCACTTCGATTTGCGCTGCGTAGGAGAATTAATTAGTTAAGCTTTTTTTAAAGCAATTCGGCTATAGATCCGAAGTCTGCGTGAAACAAGCGCTTGTAAGTACGCACTGCTTGGCCATCAGTAAGTCCTGCGGTATAGTCACAAAGCCTGCGTAGTCGCCCCTCTTCATTCTGCTCCTCGTCTATTAGTGATTGTACGCTTTGCGGTAGGATATCCAGTCCATTGGATGCTTGGATACAATGTTCATAAAGTGCTCCGTATAGACAATCTAAAATGTGACCGCCTTTGAATTCTATTTGTTGTAGTTGCGTAGAGCGAAAAATCAGATCAAGTGCTATGCGTTTATATAGCTGGCTTTCGGCTAAAACACTGGATTCAATATTCAAGGTAAAGGCATGTCGATTCGTACAATCGCTAAGAAATCCTTCACGCTTTGTAAGTGTGCATCCATGCACAAAACCGCCTATACGGCTGCCAAAGTAAGGTTCATAAGAACCTTGTTTTATATTCTCGCAAAGATTATCGATTAATATAGTTTCTTGAGAGCTAAGTGATTGTCCAGATGCCCATTCAGTAACCGATCCTACCGATATGTAGCGCGCATGGATACCGTCCACGATGTCATGCAGTGAATATGCCGTGTCATCGGCCCAATCCATAATCTGGCACTCGATGCTTTTAAATGCATTTAGATTATCTGGAAATAGCAGTGATTCTGGTATCGGCCTGTAATCAAAGATTGTATCACGCCACTCTTTTTGAGCATCATATATAAAGTGGTTTTTAGGCGCTTTATTATCTTGATAAATCCACTCTTTATGCAGCGCTTTGTATTTCATTACGCCATCTAGAAAGGCACGCGTTGGTGCCATACCTTTAGTGCTGCCGGGGCGCTCATAAATAAGTTCTGTTAGTATACGTAGTGTTTGTGCGTTACCTTCAAATCCACCATTTAATTGCATTAGGCTATTCAGCTTGCGCTCACCAATATGACCGAAGGGTGGGTGCCCAAGGTCATGCGCAAGGCCGATTGCTTCGGTTAGATCTGCGTCAATAAAGAACGAGTTATTTAGTTCGGATGAACTTTCTTTAAGGTATTCGCAAATCGAGCGTCCTATTTTGGCTACTTCGATGGAATGCGTTAAACGTGTGCGATAGAAATCGTATTCTCCAGATTGAAAAACCTGGGTTTTTGATTGGAGTTTTCTAAAATGGTAAGAGAATATAATGCGGTCGCGTTCGATCTGAAAAGCGTTGCGGTATTCGTCTTCTTGGACCGGAGCCTCAGGAAAGCGTTCTAAATCAAATGAATTATAAAACTCGTTGTTCATGCGATTCTGGCTTGTTTGCAAAAATCAGTCAGCGTATATATTTATCTTATCACAAGATGAATCGTTTTATTTTTTATAGCTGTGCTTATTTAGTTTCAGTTTTTTTATTTACTGTCTCGCAAATTTTTCTCGTGCCTGAGGCAAATGCTCGTATAGGAGAAAGTCGCATGGTTATTGAGCAGCGCCTCACTCAAGCAGGGGGTATCGTCTACCGAGATGATGCTATCAAGCAAAGCCGTCTACGAGGAATGCCATACATGCGATTCTACGATTATTATCCAGAAATGGCAGAAGTACGTATCTATTTTAAAACCGACGATGGTCGTAAGCCCAAATCATCACAGATGTCGGAAAGTCAGACTGCGACCGGTTGGGACATTCATGTATTATACGTAGAGGGTAAGTCTGTATTAGAGGTGTATGCTCGAAGTCGTCAAGCAATGACCGAGTATGAGCTAAACCATATCTTACAAATGCAAGCGGGTAGTGGATATTGGAGTCGTGTTTCACCGGCCAATTCAATTGCTTCGAAAGATTCAGTCGAAACTGATTTCCCAAGTGCTTTTGGTTACCAGATGGAGCGTAGTGATGGACAAGTACGAGCAAAGAGAATCAAGGCAAATGCCATAATGCTCTTCGACGTGGATCTTGATGTGCGTATAGCCCGAGTACAACAAGCCGATTTACAGGATCAGGCTCCAATCAGTGTAAATGGATTTTAAGCTTTAGAAATACCTGTTTTTGCGAATTGATAAATTTGCAGTTCCAAGCTCATCTGTAACATTACATTATTTATTATGGCAAAAAATTGGCTTGAGGGATTAGAGGACTCTTATGACGTTGTTGTGGTTGGTTCCGGCCTCGGCGGGTTGACCTCTGCTAACTACTTAGTAAAAAACGGGCATAAAGTACTTCTTCTCGAACACCATTATCAATTTGGCGGACTTGCTACATGGTTTAAGCGTCCTGGTGGGCATATTTTTGATATATCATTGCATGGATTTCCTTATGGAATGGTCAAAAGTTGTCGTAAGTATTGGACAAAAGAAATTGCTGACTCTATCCACCAACTCAAGGACGTACGCTTTATCAATCCTCAAATGAATGTATGGACGACATTTGATCGAGAGGATTTTACCCGAATTTTAGTCGAGGATTTTAAGGTAAATCGTGAAAAGGTCTTAGCCTTTTACGAGCATTTACGCCAAATGAATTTCTATGATGATAATACACAGACGACTGGCGAGATGTTTGAGGAATTTTTCCCGGGTCGTAGTGATGTGCATCGATTGCTCATGGAGCCGATATCCTATGCTAATGGATCGCACGTAGATGATCCGGCAATAACCTATGGCATCGTCTTTTCTAATTTTATGAGCAAGGGAGTATTCACCTTCCAAGGGGGTACTGATAAGCTCATTGGTAAAATGGTAGCTGAGCTTAAAAAGAATGGTTGCGAGGTCCGCAAATGCGCTCTTGTAGAAGGCATCGATGTCGAAAATGGAAGAGTAACTGGGATCCGTGCACGCAGCCAAAATACAGGCGAAGAAACGTTTCCCGAGCGTCGGATTCAGTGTAAAGCGGTTCTCTCAAATGCAAATATTCGAAGTACGATACAGAATTTAATCGGAGAGGAAAATTTCTCCTCTGCATTTATTGATTCTGTGCATGCAGTACGTAATAATACCAGTTCTTGCCAGGTATACATGGGAATAAAAAAAGGAGAAACGATTCCTAACATAGGAGACCTAGTATTCACTTCAAAAGCGCCTGAATACTCCATAGGTGAATTAACATCGATACAGACAAGCAGTCATACTTTTTCTGTATATTATCCCGAAACACGCCCCCATTTAAAAGAGCCTCGTTACACTGTCGTGGCTTCTTTGAATGCGCGCTGGGATGAGTGGAATGACTTATCTGAAGACGAGTATGAAATGCATAAGAAACGTATTTGTGAAGAATGTATTGCCAGCTTGGAAACTTTTATTCCAGACGTACGTAGCAAAATTGACCACGTTGAGGCAGCTACTCCGCGTACAGTTAATTACTATACTAAATCAATGCAAGGTACTTCATTTGGAACCAAATTTGAGGGACTTAAAGTATCTATGGATTTGCCTGATCAAGTGGCTGGTTTGTACCATGCTGGCTCGGTTGGTATTATTATGTCTGGATGGCTCGGCTCGATGAATTATGGAGTAATCGTAGCAAATAAGCTAGATAAGTGGCTTTATGAAGAGGCGAAGATACTCTCAGTTTGAGCATCACTTTGATCGAACTACTTATAGAATAAGCATTGCGTCGCCGTAGCTATAAAATCGATACTGCAGTTTGATCGCCTCAGCATAAAGCTGCTTTAGCCAATCAATTCCTGCTTTGCTTCCCGGTGTTAAGAAAGCCGAAACTAAGCATAGCAGTGTAGATTTTGGTAGATGGAAATTTGTGATTAAGTGATCGACACCAGCAAATGTAGCGGGTGGATAGATGAATATATCTGCTTCGGCTTGAATGGATCCACTTGGAGAGCGACAAGCTTCAACTTGCTCGAAACTTCGGCGCATAATATCTTCTATAGATCGTAAAGATGTAGTACCAACTGCGACACGAGGACCACCTTTCAGAGTTTTAAGGGAGTCATGGACAGCTCTCGGGATTTCATACGATTCGTTATGAATGGCGTGTTGTGTAATATCATCGACTAAAATTGGTTGAAAGGTGCCTATACCGACTTGCAGGGTTAGATCATAGAAATGCGCTCCATTGTTTTTAAGTTCGTCAACTAAGGTATCAGTAAAGTGCAACCCTGCAGTTGGCGCAGCGACGGCAACTCGTTTACTTAGATCGGCATACACTGTTTGGTAGCGAACCGCGTCTTGCATATAGCGCGGATCATTTTCTGTGCGTGAAATATAGGGCGGCAGTGGCATGGTGCCAAGTCGTTCGGCAAGTTCAGTTACTGACTCTTTACGTAGTAAATGAAAGCGAACACGGTAACGACCATTGCTTCCAACCTCGATGACATCTGCATTAAATTCATCCTCAAGACCAAATCCTCCTTGAGTTACTTTTTTACCAGGGCGCAAGAGGCACCACCATGTGAGCGCATCTTCTGCAGGTTGCAAAAGTAAGCATTCAACTTTTCCACCACTGGGTCGATATCCATAAATACGCGCCTTTAGGACAGCGGCGTTATTGCGGTAGAAGCGCGCATTACTGGGTACATAATCTCCGATTTTAGAAAAATGGGTATGTTTTATAGAATGGTTATTTCGATCCACAACCATTAGGCGAGAGGCATCACGAGTGCTCGCAGGTTCTTGTGCTATGCATTTACGAGGTAAGTGATAATCAAATAGTGCTGTGTCCATAAATAAAGTCGTTGTGCTTATCGCTGTCTTAATTTCAATGGTGCTGTCAATGCCAACTAAAAATGTCAAAAAATGTGAAAAATTTAAATTGGTCCAATATGGCACTAAAAATTGGAAAATGTTTTACACTCGAACAACTGCATCCAGATACCATTGTATGGTTACTGCGCCCAAAGACAGAATCGGTCTTGGTCGCTTGTTCTGGAGGGCCCGATTCGGTGGCTCTACTTTGTGTGTTGTGGGCACATGCTAAAAAACTCAAAATTAATATAATTGTCGGTCATTATAATCATCGCTGGCGAGCTAGCAAATCGGATGATGATGCTCAATTTGTAGCTAACATGGCGGAGGATCTAGATTGCGAATTTATTGGTGGAGTACGACCAGATGATCAGCCTGCGTGCACTGAAACTAGCGCACGAGTCTTGCGCATGGAATTCCTTCGTGCAGAGGCACATTTACATAATTGTCAGTGTATTGTTTTTGGGCATCAACTCGATGATATTTTAGAGCTTCAATTACAACGCATCGTTCGCGGAGTCGGTAGCGAAAGCTTGGCCGCTCCCCGTGCTGTGCATATTTTTAATGCTGGGCCAGCGCATTTGCGACCATTGTTGAATCTTCGCGCAGGTTTGATTCGTGATTCTTTAATTGCGAATAATGTGCCAATTTGTGTGGATGCAACCAATAAAGATACTACAATTGCGCGTAATGGCATGCGCCATATTATCATCCCTAAATTATCACAGATTGTTGATAGAGATGCTTCTGTTGGTGCAGCAAGAACGCGTCAATTACTAGAAGAAGAATCTTTTGCTTTGGATGCTATAGCACGTAAGCAATTCACCGCAGCTTATAGTAGAGCAGACTCTTTAGGCCGTGCAGCTTTGCGTAGCGCACCTAGAGCCTTAACGAGGCGAGCTATAGTTGCATGGCTAGCTTCGCATGATCTTTTAAAGTGTTTGTCTTCTTCTGCATTAGAGCAATTACTGGACGTGGTCGTTAGCTCTAAGACGAAGCATAGCATGAGCGCTGGTAATGCATTTATAAAAATTAGTGCTGAGCGGATATGTATCGCCTCCGCACTAGTTAATAGCTCTAAAAATCCAATAAGTAACTCCGAATTGGCGGTTGAAGGCTTCGTATATTTACCCAAAGGCGCACGTCTTAGTTGCTCGGCCGTCATTATTGATTCGCAACTTCGGGATCTAGTTTTTAGGGGCGCTGTAGACCCTAATTTTGAGGCTTACTTAGGGCTAGATCATGATACGTCTCTCCATGTACGTGGGTGGTTGCCAGGAGATCGATATACCCCCATTGGTGCTCCGGGCAGTAAAAAGTTAAAGGATTGGTTTATTGATCGAAAAATTTCTAAAGTGGAACGAAATCAACTTCCTGTTGTCACTATGGCAGATAAAGGCATTGTTTGGGTGCCAAGCTTGCCACCTGCGAAGGAGTTTCGTATTACCGAGCGAACGATTCAGGCTCTTAGGTTGACTTACCAGACTTCAGACCCAATTTAAGTAATTTAGCATATGTCAGAAAGTTCCAATAAATCTCCAAATAAGGACTCCGGTCGTAATCCACAGCCAGAGCGTTTTCAGCCGAAAGTGCTCCTTATCTGGTTAGTCATAATCACTGCTATTATCGCGCTCTGGTATTCAATGCCAGGTACAGGAGGAAATCAACGTCAGTTAAGTGTGAGTGAACTTATCATGGCTGTTAATGAGGGAGCTGTTAATCAGGACTCTGGAGTGATGAAGCCCGATCCAACATTGGGCAAAGATGGCTATATTGTCACCGGTGAGATGCGTAATCCAAAATTTGATCCAGATGATATTAATTCTAAAGAGCCCAAATTAGTTCCTTTTCGAGTGGAGGGGCGCCTTACAGAAAATGATTTCTTGCTACTTCGTGAGGTTCTAGCCGAGCGCCGTAGTAGCACAGCACTCCAAGAAATTTTAGTCAGCTTTCTGCCCTTCCTACTCATTATTGGGTTGTTGTATTTTCTCTTCGTGCGGCAACTGAAGAATGCAGGGCGTGGAGCCATGAGTTTCGGTAAGAGCAAAGCCAAAATGCTTACCCGAGAAAAGGACAGTGTAAATTTTAAAGATGTTGCTGGTTGTGACGAAGCAAAGGAAGAGGTTTCAGAGGTGGTTGACTTTCTTCGTGACCCCAAGAAATTTCAACGAATTGGTGGACGCATACCGAAGGGGGTATTGATGGTGGGCCCTCCTGGAACTGGAAAGACGCTACTAGCTAAAGCCGTCGCTGGAGAGGCGGAGGTACCATTCTTTTCCATATCAGGTTCTGACTTTGTTGAAATGTTCGTCGGCGTTGGGGCGGCTCGAGTGCGGGATATGTTTGAGCAGGGTCGTAAGAGCGCGCCATGTATAGTCTTTATCGATGAGATTGATGCAGTTGGTCGCCAGCGCGGTGCTGGATTAGGCGGTGGTAATGACGAGCGTGAGCAAACCCTCAATTCTTTGCTTGTAGAGATGGATGGATTTGATGGTCACGAAGGAGTCATCATTATTGCGGCGACGAACCGACCAGATGTTCTTGATAACGCTCTACTGCGCCCTGGTCGCTTTGACCGACAAGTTACTATTGATTTACCAGACCTTAATGGGCGACATGAGATTCTACTCGTACATGCAAAAAAAATTGCGCTCGATGAGTCTGTAGAGTTAGAGCATGTAGCTCGTAACACACCTGGCTTCTCTGGAGCCGATCTGGCGAACCTTTTAAACGAAGGTGCCCTGATTGCGGCTCGCTACAACAAGAAAGTTGTAGAGATGCAGGATCTAGATGAGGCACGCGATAAGATTTCCTTTGGTAGAGAGCGCCGCAGATTAATGGATGATGAAGATCGTAAAATTACTGCGTATCATGAAGCAGGTCATGCGCTCGTTCAAGCTGTTGTAGATGATGGTCACTTACCTGTTCATAAAGTCACAATTATTCCACGCGGTCAAAGTCTTGGCTCAACGATGTTTATGCCAAAGAAAGATGTCCTTAATCATTCAAAGCGTCGCCTCCTCAATCAGGTCTGTTGCGGTATGGGAGGTCGTGCAGCTGAAGAAATCGTTATGGGCGATATTACATCGGGCGCTTCTGGCGACATTCGTATGGTCACCAAAACGGCACGTCATATGGTTTGCGATTGGGGTATGACTGACTTAGGACCTGTCGCCTATGGAGAAAATAAGGACCATATCTTTTTAGGTCAGGAAATTGAGCGCTCACAGAACTACAGTGAACAAACTGCACAGAAAATTGATAAAGCCATTCACGATATTGTGGAAGAGCAATATCATCGTTCTTTAGATATTCTCAACAAGCACCGCAAAGAGTTAGATATTTGCGCCGAGGCACTACTCGAACATGAAACAATTGATGGAAAGCATGTGCTTGAAATTCTTGAGTTTGGCGAAATGCGTTCTCCAGTAATTAAGCGTGAGATTGCTAATGAAAACACGGAGGGTAGTGAAGGTGATGGAGTGGGAGAGCTAACTGTTAAGGAGGACAATAAAGATAGTGATAAGGGTGAATTAGCCGGTGAGGATACTCCGGTGGGCGCTCCAGCATAAATAATTTGAGAGTCCTTTATATTATTTAATCATAATTCTCATTTAGTCTTACAGTATGGAAATTGAAACCTTCCCAAATCCAAATCCAAAGCATAATTACACAATTCAGCACATTCAGGAGGAGTTCACCTCTACTTGCCCGATGACAGGACACCCAGATTATGCCACTGTTGTTTTTAGCTATGCACCTGATAAAATTTGTATCGAGCTCAAATCCATGAAGTTGTATCTGCACAGTTTTCGCAATAAGGGAATTTTCTTTGAAGCAGCGACAAATAAAATATTCAGTGATTTATTTGCAGCTACGCAGCCGCGCTGGGCACGTCTAGAAACAATTTGGCGTGGCCGTGGAGGCATTCGTTCAAATGTCACAGTTGAGAACGAAAAAGACGGTTACTGTGGACCCAAAACAGTTCCATTTAAGGGCTAGCTTTTCAATTATTAGGCACTAATTGCAGAGCTGGAGATCCTGCAATTTCTAATTTGAAATTACTTTTGCTTTAGGAATTTGATAGTGGTCTAGTACGCGCTCAGTTGCTGCCTGTATAGTCGCTGCATCCAGCACGATATGCCGAAAGTTTTCTTCGCGTAAAAACTGTATGCGATGAAAACCATCTATTGGATTTTTAAGAGCACTTTGCAGGGAATAAAGGTTTTCGATTGTATGTCCATTGACTGTGTCCACTATTTGAAGACTCAACCTTTCGTAGCCAAGATTATAGTCATCGGGTAGAACCTTGCTAAGAACTACAAGTCCGTCTCGTTTTTGAACTGACTTTTGAGAACGATAGTAATCAAGAAGCACTGGCATATTTGAACCGAGGGCATCAAGTAATGGACCATTGACAGGTTGAAAAACCAGCCCCCCGGCAATCAAATATTCTGGAGCTGTGTCGTAGCACTGCTCGGGAATAAAGCTGTCTCTAAAGTTGGCTTTTGGAAGAGTATAATCTATGGTTATTTCTTTGTTATCTCGCCATACCACTAGTTGTAGTACCTCACCTGCATTATATATATGAGTGGCAAGAATAGACATAGAAAGTCGTCCATAAACTGGGTCCAAGTACTTGCCTTCACTGTCAATATTGTAGTCACCAATAGCTAAAATTATGTCGCCAATTTTTAGAGAGTAATCTTCCCGTTTGTGCGGATTGATCTGAGTTACAATTACGCCCATATTGCTTTTCTGTAGACCTTTTGACATCAGAAGTGCTGGGTTTTTACCAAACATATATGTAAAGTCGAAGTAACCGAGGCCAGGATCATTATCTTTTTCGTGTTGCGCTAATATATTAGAGATAAAAGCGGCGGGTAAAACTTCTAGCTTACCAGAGGATGCCGATACTGTTAGGCCTATAAGGCCGTGCTCATCACATACAATTTCAGACCAACCAGCAGATTCAATCTCTGAGGATACCGAGAGCGTTAGATGCTTCACGTAACTCATTTTGCTTTCACCGCCGCGCAAACGAATGATTTCGGCAGCTCTTTCTTCAATCCGCCCCGATCGCCATCTGTAGACTTGTAGTGGGCCAGATTGAGGAATTGCGCTAGCTAGTGAAACTGACTGCATGCCTACGAAGAAATCTTCAGTATCGATACTTAATACCGCGACATTAGCGTGATAATCGACCCATTTTACCTTGGCAATGTACTGACGACTAACACCGCCTTTCTTAACACGGCACAAGTACTGATTGGACAGTCCGTCTGCAGTTGTTAGTATTTGCCTGCCTTCAATTAGAACTCCATTTTTGCTTATTTGCTGATTTCGAACGACCCATGGTAAGTTATAATTATAACTTTGTTTAGTAATTTCTATTTCAACGAGTGAACGAGCTGCATCAAAAGCGGCACTAAGTGGAATCAAGCCAGCAGTACTGAGGATTAGGCACAGTTGCAGTACATGGTTCTTCATTGTACACCCTTTATATTATAAGTTGCTGGTATATTGTATTGCTCTAGGAGCTCTTTGTCTGCAAGTGCAGCTGCGCTACGCTCTAAGGCCTCTTCTTTATTGCCAGAAAGGAAGCGAAACCGGTGGTAATTATCAGTGTTAGCCTCTAGTGCATCTTTTAGATCCTGGATTGAGCGGATAGTTGAGCCATTAACTTCAGTAACGATGGAGCGCGTGCTAACACTAAAGTCTATATTACTAGAATGCTTTAATATTTTCGATAGTACTATTGGTTTTCCACTAGCAATCGACGGAATCTGCTTACCCCTGTATAGTAACTCATAAAAATTTTCAGCGCTAGTATTCTCCCGCCAATTACGCCCTAAAGAGCCTAAGTAATTACTACTTAGTTCAGTAAAAACTAACCCACCGATTATAAGATAAGGAGGTACAGTATATTGATTGCCGGAAATATGGTCGGCTTGGTTGACATACACTGGCAGCTCAATGTCATATGATTTGCCATTTCGCCAAATGGTAATAGCAACAGATTCGCCGTTTTGGACTTGATCAAAGAGCACTCCGCAGTGTACACGATTTCCTTTAAACTGTATCATGCAATCGCTGCCGACACTAAATCCTGCAACAGTAAGCAATACGTCATTTTCTTCTAGCCGCGCATGTGTTTCAGGGTGTGGTTGATAAATGCTATCGATGCGTGCCCCGATGCCATTGTCTGGTAGCTGTAGAGACTTCCTAAAAGCTGGATTGATCAGTGGAGCTAAAGCAATTCCTGTATCTGGAAATCCATCATAGTGGCCATCTCCAATGTCGTTTAGAAAATGTCTAATAATTTCGGGGGGTATAAAAAATCCTGCATTCTCGAGACTAGGATTTCCCTGGAAGGACACGCCGACAACCTTGCCGTCTTGAATTGCCGGGCCGCCGCTATTTCCAGGGTTGATCGCAGCATCGGTCTGCACAGCAAGAAAACTACGGTTCGCAATGTGAGCATAGCGCTGAGCTTCGATGCGGGAGATAACTCCTCTCGTATAGGAAATTTGTCTCCCCCCTGCAGGATAACCATATGTCAAAACCGAGCTTCGCACATTAGGTAAATCTCCTATGGTTAGGGGCTCAATACCCTCAAAAAATTGAGGATCTTCTACTTTTAGTACTGCTAGGTCGCAGTCATGTCCAATAAATTCAATTCTAGCATGGTAAGGTTTTGGGTCCTGATAGCGGTGCAGAATGATTTGTTTTGACCAACTAACAACATGGGCATTGGTCATGACGCGCTGACCTTCAATGACAAACCCACTGCCAAGACCTCCGCTCACATTGGAAAAACGCCAAGGTTCGATCCAGCTAGGGCGCTGAGCATAATTTATAATCTGCACAACCGATTGCTCCGGACCTGCAATAGCAAATCTTCCAAATAATAGAAGACAGATACATGCGACAAATAATCGAATATCCATGAGGCGTACTATTAAAATGTCTGCGCTATTTATTTACGCTAATCAAGATCAAGCTTTTTAAGTTTAGGAGCTATAATGCGTGCACAATAAGGATTGTTAGGATTGAGGCGAAAATAATCTTGGTGATAGTTTTCAGCTAGGTAATATGTACTAGCTGCCGTAATTTCAGTCACAATGGGATCACTAAAATTTTTTTGAGCCATTTTTTTTGATTTCTGTGCTGCTAATTGCTGTGCCTTATTATGGTAAAAAATAGCAGAGCGGTACTGACTGCCAACATCATAGCCTTGGCGATTCAGCGTCGTCGGATCATGTGATCGCCAGAGCCATTCAAGCAAGACTTCGTAGCTTATAATTTCTGGATTAAAGAGTATACGTGTCACTTCAGCATGACCCGTTGTACCAGTACAAATCTCTGCGTAAGAAGGATTCTCGATTTCACCTCCCATATAACCAGATTCAACATTGATAACTCCATTAAGGCGTTCAAAAACAGCTTCCACACACCAAAAACAACCCGCGCCAAAGGTGGCGACTTCTAGTAGTGAATCATCCGCTTGCATTATGGTTGTTCGGTGGGAGGGAGACTCTTGTGCATAAGAGCTAATGAGTGCTAGGCTTAAAATGGCGGTAATTATATACTGAATACAATTAATAAATTTAGAATTCATCGATTATAAAACAGTGTATTTATACCTTTATTAGATTTTATGTAATTACAAAGTAATCACCCCATTTATGTGGGAGACGCGATTGTAAATACTTATTACGTGATCGGCAGATTCCACATGTATGTCCATAGTATAAGAGATGTAACGACCATTCTTAGAGGGTCTCTCGGAGATTGGATCATCTGCAAATAGCGATAAGACTTCGGTGCATTTTTCCTGTGGAACAATGAACTTGAAAGTAAAGAGGCATGGCCACTCGTGATTGTCGTCGAGTGCTGATTTGAAGGATGCTATAGACTTATCGCTGCACATTTATATAGACAGATGTTTTGTTTTTTTAAATATTGATGCGTGAGGGCACTAAAATTTATAGTATTTCGTTACATATACCCTGTAATAATAATTGTGTGTGTTTTGTTGGAAGCAAGTGCGAACACTAATATTATACTAATAGTTACGGATGATCAGCGCTGGGATGCGACCGGATTTATGCAAGAGCGCATGCCGTCACTTGGGCGCATCGCTCGTTTTCCTTGGATGCGGGGTAGTACCCCAAATTTAGATAGGCTTTCGGAAGAGGGGATTCATTTTGATAATGGCTATGGTGTGTACTCTTTGTGCTCTCCCGCGCGTGCTACCATGCTTACTGGGCAGTATCCTCACAAGCACGGCATTACCAACAACCAGACAGACTTCCCTAGTGATGTGGAAACTTATGCCACCTTGTTACAAGATGCAGGTTATACGACTGGTTATTTTGGTAAATGGCATATGGGCACTCAAGACGAGCGTCCAGGATTTGATTACGTTCGTACATTTTATGGCCAAGGTCAGTACTTTGGAACTGAATTTCATGATGAAAATGGCAAACCGGTTAATTCAAGCACTAGCGTTTATAACCCACAGTCACAGCACAAGATTGATATTTATGTAACCGATCTTCCCTCCGGCGGGGCTACTCAAAGTGTTTATAAAACCTTGCGAAATGGTAACGATTATTTCCAAAACCCATTCGCTACATTAAGCTATGGTAGAAATACGTTTACAATTAATGCAGTTGATTTCGATCGATCGGCATTCTTCAGGTTTTCAAGTGGCGAGATAGAATTCAACTCCTTAGTATACAATGGAGAGCAGTTATTAAGTAATCCAGGAGTCTCTACCACTATTCAAGCAAGTGGTCTGTTTGAGCCCAGATCACAATTGGCTTGGCCCTACCGAATAGGTATTACAGGAGCCGGAGTATCGACTTGGGGCAGCGGTGCGAATGAATGGATTGATGATACTTCAACTAACTATGCTATCGAATTTATTGAAGATCAGGCATCTTCGGGAAATCCGTTTATGCTTTTCTTAGGATTTAAGACTCCTCATGAAGGAACTCAAAATAGGGTCAGTAATTGGTATCCTCCAGCTAGGACAGATGGGATCTTTTCTGGGCAGCCATCTGCGAATGTTCCAAATCTTGGCGTAAGCCCTCCGTTTGCTCAAGATGCTAGTGGAGTTAATAGTACTGCTGCTAAAAATCAAAATTACTGCGAGACCATCGCTGGGATCGATGGATGTGTAGGAAATATTTTAGCTGCCGTGCAAGCTGCAGGTATAGATGACGAGACAGCGATTATATTTGTAAGTGATAACGGGTTCTTTAGAGGCGAACACGGCTTAAGCGACAAGCGCGCTGCTTACGAAGAGAGCATACGAATACCATTTATGATACGCCACCCGAGCGTGCAGACTATCAGTGGCCAAGTTGTTAATGAGATTGTATCGAACTTAGATATTGCTCCTACTATTTTAGACATAGCTGGGCTTGCGGTGCCTGCCTCTATGCAAGGGGCTAGTCTTGTGCCTTTTATTCGGGGAGAGGTGCCAAATAATTGGAGAGAGCAATTATTCATAGAGTATCATCATGATGCAGAGTTCCCAGCGGCGAATGTTCGCCCTTACATATCTTTAGTTCACGAGAGTGGTCTGAAGATTGTTAGCTACCAAGAGAATGCTTCTTGGAATGAGCTTTTTGATACGAGGGCATCAGTGGATCCCTATGAAATAAATAATATTATCAGTTCTGGGGCATTGGTCGACCAGCATAACCGAGCTGCAATGGAAGAACTTTTAAGTAAAGAGATTTATAATACTGATTTCTTAAAAATTCTCCAAAACAATATCACTGATTGCGGTGGCTCGCTCACACTTACTGCTGGAGAAGGCTCGCTATTTAAATTAGAGTCTAGCGCTGATTTGCAAACATGGCAGGAGGAGGGGTCTTTCGAGGGAGACAATCAATCAGTGACTATCAGCGCTCTAAATTCGATGGGGTTTTCTGGGTCAACCGTTACCCTAACTACAATTAGTAAAATTGGTAATTCTGGGGACCATGTACTTCGATCGGGTACGCCTCCAGTAGCGATTGATGCCTATGCTTACTCGACGCTAGCAGTCGGATCGACTACCTCAAGTCCTAGTGGTGGTCGAAATGCAGTGCTCATCTTTGAATTGCCAAGTATTAAAAGCTATCATCAGATTCATAGTGCTACCGTCGCAGTTACGGTAGAGCGATTGAATCAAAGGACTGATTTTGATGCAGATTTATGGTCTCTAGGCATTTACGATTCTAATGGTTCCGACCCAGATGGAGACGGAAAAGTAGAATATCATGGTAGACCAACGGGTAACACTACTTTAGTCAAATTGCAGGATGCATTCTTAAATGACCTTATTGCAGGCACCGATTCGGAGACAGATTCCGTTCGTGTAACTAGCAGCCTAGTGAGCCGATTAAGCGATTATTTGTGGCAATTTTACGACTCCAATCCAAATTATAGTGGTGGTAAATACATCCATTTGAGAGTGAGTCCCGAGATTGGTAGTATTAATGATATTGGCGGTGAAGATGTTCGGTATACGATAAAAGCGGCGCATAGCGCGAACGATGATTTGGAGAAGCCAGTTCTGACTATCAATCTTAAGGACAAGAGCGATGTCGCACAGAAGCGATTTTATAGAATTCGTTATGGTGAGGATTAATCTTTTTGCACCTTTGTTAAATAGCCGATTAGAAAAATCGGCTTCACTCCTAGGCTTGACTGGAGGACGGCTAGCGCACTAATTATGTAGATTCTAATTTTACGTACGCCCGGGTGGTGGAATGGTAGACACTGGGGACTTAAAATTCCTTGGGAGTGGGTTCGAACCCTAGCAGTAAAGTTAGTTAAATTGTTTAATAACAATAGTTTACTGAATATTTAGTGGCTTTATGCTTTCCTCGAAAATGCTGGTAAATGCACCGAATTCACCTAAAATGTAGGCATTTCTGGTGACCAATCTGGTGACTGATGTATTTCTACTATTCTAGAAAGGTAAGGCGGGACGGGGGTTCGCTTGGCTGCCCTCTTGATGATGTGTATACATCAAGTGCCTTATAAAAATTAATCGGGCGGTATAGCAAAACGATAAAATTCCGTATCTGAACTTACGGGAATATCAATTTCAATTAGATCCTGAGATTGACTAGTCCAATTTTCTAGATCTTCGCTACGCTCTATCTGTAGGTGTAGTTTTGCTGAATTATTTGGACCACTATTTATTAGCACGGAACCACTCCTGAGATCCTCTATAGAGTCTAAGCTGTAATAACTTAAAGAGGTAATCAAATCTTGGTAATTTTGTGTAGGGTCAAATCCTGCATCAACAACCGTCTTATCATTGAAGCCATCTCCAGATGTGTCAATTTGATTGGGATTGGATCCATATATAACAGCCTCTAAGTAATTGCTTAAGCCATCACCATCGTCGTCATTATCATCTTGTATGAATACAGCCACGACGGATTTATTTCTATCCATTACTAGAGTTGTAGGATTCTCTGTTGTGTTAATATCCCCAGACCAAG
>JAYYDJ010000012.1:0-12697 GCA_036160955.1 Verrucomicrobiota bacterium
TATAACACTTACCAAAATAAAGTTTCAATGGACCTTAAAGGGGCATCCATGGACTTTTCATTGCGAACGAGAAGCCCCAAGCTATAGATTAAGTTGGGACTTCTTATGCCACGAGCTGACTTTCTGTGTAGACTAACTTGGTCAGCCAACACAACTGCTTAGAATTTTGGCCTTGCAAAGAGAAAATCGTAAATCTCTGTATTTATGCGAATTTTTTCGTAGGTCTCTATATTAGTCAACACACCGTCTGCGTATAACTCAGTGCGGTGGGCAATCAGTAAGCCATCCACTAATCGATGGCGACTATAACGAATCTCCATGACTGTATTTCCATTACTTGGAATAACCTGTTTACGCATAATATAGAATTTACTTGGATGTAAATAATAGCGGAACTTTAGATCACTGCTATCTGTTGCGAGAATACACTCTAGCTGAAGTTCGGTATCCGGCAGAGCAAATTTACCTAAGCGTGTAAGCTCAACCGTCTTATCACCCTTGAGGGCACGTATTAGATGTCCATCAAAGTCGCCTTCAATCGCTAGCCAATTGATATCGCCTTCTTTAGGATCTATAAATGCAACTTGTTTGCCATCGTCAACTCGCCCCCAAGAGACGCCTAATTGACCATTGAAGGCAATCGTTACTTCAATGCCATTATCCTGCAAGGTCTCGAAACGGATTTTACTCGGCCGCTCTTTGCTAACTTTAACAACTGAAGTCGACGCATTGATTTTCTCGTGTGTGCCCTCGAGTATAATGCTGTTTAAGCCGTTTGGATGGTCATAACTGCGAAGCGTGGCCGCATGCCGCTGCAGCAGATCGAGCAAGAGTGGATCCACAATTTCAGCCTGACAGACCACAGCAGTAAAGGCGGTAAGAAGAACTGCAAAGACTCGAGACATGGATATAATTTTTTGCTAAGACTGCACAGATAAGCAAGCTTCAGCGCCGACTAATTTTTAAACTAATGGGGCTTTCAGCCTGAAGCGTGAGTCCCGATTTCACTACTGGCTTAGCCCCAGAAAGGCCCAAGATGTCGATCTTCAGCAAAATATGAGCAAGGATCAATTTACCCTCCATGAGGGCGAATTCTTTGCCGATACAGGTATGCTTACCTGTGGTGAACGGCATGTATGCGCAGTTATGGCGCTGCTTGTTTTTACCATGGCTGAAATTATCAATATTGAAGGTCTCCGGTTGTGGCCAAAAATCCTTGTGCCGATGTAATGTATATGGGCTGATGAGAATTAAGCCGTCTGCAGGAATCGTATAACCATCAATAGTATCGGTGACCACTGCGCGCCTAAACATGAACGGGATCGAAGGGTATACGCGCAAAACCTCATCTAAAAAAGCTACCAACTTTGGCATTTTAGTTAAGTGTTCTAGCTGCGGGATTTCCCCTTGGAGCACCGTATCGACCTCAGTAGTCAATTGATCTCGCAAGACTGGTTGGCTGGCAAGTTCACATATCGCCCAACCTAGACTAACCGCGAGAGTCTCGTGCCCAGCCATTAGCATTGTAGCGATCTCGTCGCGAATCTGTAAATCACTCAAAGACTTGCCAGTAACTTTGTCCTCGCTGTGTATCAATAGCGTTAGCAGATCGCGCGGTGGCACACTATCTGAGCGCCGCTTGGAAATAATTTCATATATCTGTTTATCTAAGTATTTCGCATGCTTTGGCGTGCCTGTAGAAAGATTAATATCATTTGGTTTAGGTACTTTATTCAAAGCAGAACAAAAAGCTGGGTTTACACCATTTACTAAAAACTGCGAGGCATGATCCCAATCTTTAATAACTGCTCTGATATCTGTGCTAAAAAGTGCACGCATTACCACCTCCATGGTGCAGAAGCGAATCGGCATCGAGCAGTCCTCGACCACTCCACCTGTGGTGCCTGCGATCGCTTGCCACTCAGTCACAAGCTTAGAGGTGGCATCATTTATAATATCTACAAATCCGCCCATACAATGCTTGTGAAAAACCGGTTGTGCAGTACGCCGCTGCTTTTGCCAATAGTCGCCTTCATTTGTCAGCAAACCATAGCCCAAGAATCCAGTCATAACAGCCGTCCTAACAAAATTTGCGCTCCGATTAATCGCATCAACTTGATCGGGGTGATTAAATACATAGACCAAACCATGACCGCTCTCATACGCGAAGGCGTCACCATACTGTGCAATTAAGCGCTGAATCAATTGTTCAGGATACTCGGTAAATTCGAGCGTATGGATGGGCAGTTCTTTCAATGCCATTATATATACGGACAAAAAATTGTGTGTGCCATATGCTACAAATCACATAAAATATAGCCAGCGTGGAAACAGCACAACCTTAAAGGGCGATGATAAACATGTCCTTAAAGAAATTACAGCCTTGAGCTGAATACAGCTTTAGGATGCTTTACGGCGCCTACTATAGACAGCAGCTGAGCCAGCGAGTAGCGCAAGCATTGCAGCGCTGTGCTTGTTTTCAGGAACTAAAGTATAGTCCAATAGCTCTTCACCTGGATCGCCAACAACAAACTTCTCAACCAATACACTATCAGCAAATAATGACGCACCCGTGTAAATGTAACTTATCTCCGCATATAATTCGACATGATCTGGATCACTGAAGTCGCTAGTAAAACCTATGTAATGGGTTCCAGAACTTGCTGAAGGAAGACTGTTAAAATAGTCAACAAGAGGAGATGATGGTCCTGCTAAACCAAAAAAAGTCCCGTAAGACGGGGCTAATGGACTACTAGATGACGCTTTCAATCCATCGCCATAAAGTGACCAATCTGGGTTGATAGGTAAACCTTTTGCTTCGGAAGATTTCGATTTCCCAGTAAGTGCTTTAAATGTTCCTTTGCTGCCATAACTTTTACCAGAAGCTTTTGAGTAGGTTCCTGAAGAACCGGTAGCTCTGAACAACGATATGGCAACATCCATTCCTGGGTTTATCGTGGGAGAAGTACTGCTAATATCATCAACTATTTTCTGAAAACTTCCTGTTTCTGCGTCAAAGAAAAGAGCTGTAATAAAAGTATCTTCCGTTCCAGCATAATCGGAAAATGAAAGTGTCTCGTTGATGTTGTATGTTGTCGCCGAAAAGGCCGCAGGTACTGCAACAAGTGACTGTGACAGAGCAAGTTTTGAGGAATTCTTCATTCTTGTGTGATATTAAGTTAATACATCTAACTTAGGTCAAGTTTTAAGCAGTAAAAAAGTTATTTAAATCATTGAGCCACCTATGCGACTGCATCGGGAAAATCAGCATCTGCATATCGCAACCAAAGCGCTTTTTCGCTCTGTAATTTACCTGCCATGCGCTTACACAAATTAAGCGTTTCGATGTCTCGCTCTATATTGATGGTCAAACTGGTGTCCAAATAGCCAGATTCGAGACTTAGGCGCACTGTGCGTTCAAGCAGCAATAGATTTAACAAACTTGACTGACCCATAAACTCAGGCGCCACCATTCGCATATCAACATGTCCTCTTGTGCTTGGTCCTCCCTTGACCAGCAGCGCAGCTATTAGGGTGCCGTTTTTTTCGACTACAGAGCAGTGCTCACGGCTGTATCCAACACTTGGGAACATCTTCTCTGTATTAAAAAACACATGTTCTTCTCGCCGAAAGTTATATGCTAAAGCCATCTTTCGAAGCTCCGGCAAATCACTTGCTTCAGGCGCTCTAAGCTGCCATCCTTCAGGTATCTTTAAGCGTGAACTTAATCGCTCTAGGCGATGCATTACAGTGGCTAATTCTAGTACCCACAACTGCTCAGTCTTTACATACTTGAAACCATTATTTTTGAATAAACTGCTCTGACTAGAATCGACTGGAAGCTCCAAATTGAGTAAGTTCACATCAATCTCGTCAGAGAGTTTTAGCACTGCATCCATGAGCTTCTGTTCACGCTCTCCACTCGCATGTCGCGGCAATATCTTAAAAGAAAGTAAAACTGCAGGGGTATCTTCTGGAGTACTTTCTTCAAAACTCAGTGCCGCTACGCCGATAATGCGCTCTGGCGAACCGCAGGTTAACAATATAAACTCATATCTAGAAAAACGTCGCGTTGCCGCAGGCAAAAACGCAGCTATTCGCTTTATCTCGTCCGGATAATTACGGCGTATATTATAGCTGTCTTTTTCAACCTGCATATTTTTGCTATTGGTTTTAGGTAGCTTTATACTACGTGGGGAAAAGTCGTTTCTTCGCGGCTATGCCACAATTCCTTGTCGACCGTTTTAGTAATAGCTGCTCGCTTTTCCACTGGCAGTTCAAGGAACGTAGTTATTTTTGCAGCGACCTGTTCGCTATACCGCAGGCATTCATGATAATTTACCCGCATCACATTCTGAGTTATTCCTAATCTCTGAGCTGTTGTATTAATATAATTTAATACTGTATCTCTGTGCTTCTCCAGGCTTTGCATGGATATTTCAGCGTCTTTTTCCGGACCTGCATCAGCCTGATTTACTTGTAGCATCTTTTTTTGCGACTGAGCAATTTCGCCTATCGGTCGATCCATCCAAATGATCTTATAATTGACCTTTTTTGGTAAATGACGCAGTTGATAAGAGACTACCTTGACTGCCTTTCCACAGGCTTGTGTGATTACATCAGGATTTTTAGCCAAACTTTTTATCGGCTCCCATTCAAAGTAACCGTTAGGATTACTCACATCAGCAGTACGCTGAGAATCCGTTTGCACTGTGATGCCGGCAGCGACCAACATCTGCATCATAAGTGAGGTACCTGAGCGCGGCAAACCGGTTACAATTATTACAGGTTTAGAGGTATCAACTGGGGGAGTACTCTTATCTAACATAATACTGTATAATTCTTTCGCACGGTGCGCTTGGATTTGATTGTCCCATTGCTCATGCCGTTTTACTGATTCTGCGCGCACCTTAGCAATAAAAGCTGCACGCTTCTTTTCTGTCTGAGTAAGTACTGTGCCACCTTTGTCGAAATCAAAGTGCTCAGCCATGTAGGGCTTTAGTTTGTCATCGCGCCTGAGTATTTCCAATTCGCGGCGACTAAAACCAATACGCGCATTTAAATAATTGGGGTCTACTTTCAGTGCCTCAGCAAACATCAGTTGCGCCTCTCTTTGAGCCTCTGTCTGTGCTAAAATCTGCCCTTTATAAAAGTAAGCGTCGGCACTTATAAACCCATTCGCCAATACTGAATCCACCAGAGATTCTGCATCGCCATAGCGCTTCAAGCCTATCAATGAAGAGGCTTTAGCCAAATTAATTAACATCGACTCCTCTGCCGTTTGGGCAGCCTCGTAGGCCTCCAAGGCTTTTTGATGCTCGCCGTTGCGCATGTAGCAAAGGCCTCTATGGAAGGCAACAGTTGCTGGACGGAGCCCATTATCTGCAGCTTGCTGCAAAATCTCGAATGCAGCGTCCACTTGACCAGCCAAACGATAAACATCTACCAATTTAAGGGCTATATTTGGATAACTGTCGGCGTAATCACGTAGACTTTCACAGGTCTTAAGCGCTTCATCGGTTAGTCCAAGCAGCAGCTGGCAGCGTGCTAACGGTTCCGCCAAATGTACTTGCTCAGGACGGTAATAAAAAGCCTCTTCTAGATAAGGCAATGCCTCAAGAGGGCGAGCACTACTAAACAAGGCTTGGCCTATGTTCCACGCATTGGTAGCACGCATTTCATAGTGAACTCCCCTTGCATTTTCAGACTCGAGATCTAAGTAACCTAGCGCAGCAAAATGCGCGAGAAATGCATCTTTTTCAGATGCAGCGACCGGGTCAGCGCGAAAGTGCTTTAGTGCCGGCGGCATTCCCTCCCAGCTTGCTAACCTCCGCGGCTCACGTTTCTCACTGAAACAATCGAGCAGCACTTTTCCCGGCATATCCTTGCCTGCTGCAAGATCATAATAATGCAGTAAAGTGGGCGCGACATCAAGTAGCTTAGCATTTTTCAGCTGCTCACCACGAGCAATACCTGGACCTGCCATCGCAATGATGCCCTTCGGCCTGTGCCATGCAGCTATACCAGAATCCACTTTAGGAGTATGGCGTGGGCGATTATCCCCACTGGCAAAGCCATGATCCGAAAGTAGTAGACAAGCGCAGTCCGGCCCCGCTCTAGATAATAAATCGCGCAGCAAGATATCCTGTAATTCATAAGCGCGGTCCACCACATGGCGATACAATTGAAAATCACGATCACTTACCTCTGGCCGCTGCGGGGCGCTGTAAATGATAAAATCATGACACACCCAGTCGATAAAATGAAAATACACTGCCATGAAATCAAAGGGGCCAGACTCAACCGCTTCGATCGCAGCATTGTGGTAGCTATAAAGCTCGCTCAAACGTACGAGTAATTGCTGCGGGCGCATGTCTCGCGCAACCATAATACTGGTTACTTCGGGAATAAAAAATTCAAGTAAGCGCGAATCCACTTCGGCTGGGCTTACGCGCAGCTCATCAAAACGAGCTTTTTTTTCCTGTGGATAAACTGAACCAGGCAGGCTGGGCTTTGTTTCTTTGGCGTTCTTCTCAAAACTACCAAATTGCTCGGATATACTGAATCCATTGGTTTTTTCGGCAGGATGAGACGCAAACCATCCTATCACATGCGATTTTTTTTCCTGTTGAGAAAGGATATTCCACAGTGCCTTACACTTGCGCTGATGACTCTGAAAGGGCTCGAGCTTGTGGGCGCTCTCGTTGTACTCAACAAAACCACTAACCCCGTGCTCGCGCGGATGTTTACCTGTGGCGATCGTATTCCACAGCATCGGCGAAATATATGGAGGCATACTAAGTAAGTCCCCTGAAACACCATTATCAATCATAGCTTGCAGCTGCGGCAGACGCCCAGCTTCGAGAAGGGGCTTTGCAATGAGCCAATCCGCACCATCCCACCCAATTAAAATACATTTTTTCGCCTTTTCCATTGGTTTAAGCAGGCATGGTTAGCTACAATATGGAGAAACGCCTAAACTACGTATTTAAAATTTAGAATATATGGGTATTAAAACTTAAAATACTCCAATTTAGACAGATGATCGCCTGCAAAAATCAAATAATGAATTTAGCTGAATTATTTCATATCCACCCATCTTGACAACTTTAATAAGGTCCAATCTTCTTCGTTGCCACCTATCTTTGTAGTCACAACCTCCCCAGTCTTCTTACCAAGTAGTTGTTTCGCAAGTGGCGTCTTGTAGGAGAGTACATCGTTATCAGGGTCTGAATCCCAGGCCCCCAATATAGAGTATCGACGAGTCTTGCCGCTAGAGCCTTCTTTCAACTCTACAACACTACCGATTCCTACCACATCACTGGAAACATCAGTAAAGTCTGAAACACGGGCACGAGATAAATCCACTTCTAGTTCGTTTTTGCGTGATAACAAGATGTCTTGATCCTGTCGTGCCATCTTATACTCTGAATTCTCTTTTAAGTCACCGTGCTCACGAGCAGTTGCAATAGCCTGCTTATTTTCTGGAATTTTCGTCGCAATAAGCTCTTCGTATTCATGCTTTGCGGCATCAAAACTAGACTGTGAGACAATTAAGCCTTCTTCCTCAGATTTTTCTGCTGCCTCGCCGGCAATCAGACTCTGAATTGTTGGGTACTTCTTAATAAAGCGAGCAATCAAGGACTTCTTTGTTAAATTTTCGAATCCTTGGTTAAGTAGCAAAGTTTGAGCAAGATCACTAGCTGTCTCAACATTTGCATCCGCTAATAGATCAGGTATCAAATCAATATCATCACTGAGTAGATCGGCTAGCGGAATGCGCCGAGTACTTGCATTTTGAAGCGCTTCATAATCGATCGCATAAAACATTGCTGAAAGTAAACGCGGCGTAATGAGCGGATCAATGATACTCGAGTACTTCTTTGAATTACGGTTTTTTACCACCCAAAAAAGAAGTGGTCCTTTGATCGTTTGATCGTTAAGCCAGCGATCTAAGCAAAATGATATTCGATCCCCTAATTCATGCTCTAACATAAAGTTTATGCACTCACTGGTAAACTTGCCGCTTGAATGACGCAATAAATCTTCGAGCATTTGTTGCCACTTGTCCTCATAAGTGCGACGAATAAGATCAATGTAGCGCTTGAAATATTGAGCAGGAAGCTCGGCAGCTAGTTCAGAATAATCACTGGTTGAATCTAAAATAGAAGCAGACGAAGGATCTAGTGACTCAACGTCTTCATGGAGGTCACGGGCTAGATTATTACGTACCCAAACTCCATGCAAACGATTAGCTTGACTAAGACTTTTAGCATTTTTAATGGCATCAGTAAGTTCAGCAAGAATCTCTGGAAGCTCTTCACGGATAACAGAAATATTTTCTGATAATAAGAAAAGCTTTTCTCCAAGTAAGATTTTTTCTTTGGAATTTTTCGTTGCATGAAATTGTTCTAAAATCTCCTCCTCTGGCTTCACAGGTTCCTCACGCAAAATATAAGGCTCTGTCTTTTTGTTGGGCGCGCCAACACGGGGATCCTTGACCAATACTTTTTTCGTAGCTGTCCACCACTTTTTGTATTTTACGGGCCCTATTACACGCGCTAATGTACGCTCAATTTCGGAAGCCATCATAGTTTGCTCTTCAGCTCCCGCTAAAATATCACAAATTAAATCAGCTGGTTGCTTCTTTATCATTGTTTCTATTACTTCTGGCTCAGTACGTGAACGTACTAACACATCGTTGGCACGTAAGACATCTAGCTTATCGACGCAAAAAACGATGCCCATAGCATGGCCAGTTTTATCTTCGTCCTCAAAGTCGATAATTATCTTTGCTGCAGCTTCGTCAAAGCCGACTATCTTGCCGAAGCCCCAACTGCGGTGCAGACAGTAATTGCCTGGAACCATAGCTTCGAGCTTTTCTCGTGAGCCAATTAACTTAGGGTTGTTTGCGATCAGTGCGTCTATAGCCTCTGTGTTCATAATTGTTTGCGGTACTTATCTTTGTAGTAAACGATAGAACGTGAATTAATTTAACGTCAATGAGAAGCATTAAGTTTAACTTATCAAAAATCCCACATTCTAGCTGGGATGCAGCTGTCGAATTGTGTGCTATTTACCTAAATCGTCCCCAGAAAGCCAACGAACTGCTCGATCAACTACCAAAAAGCTTCCAAGGTAGTGCTAGAAGTAGCTGCCAATACTTATTTTTGGGAGCCCTTCGTCATGGGCACCGATTACGAAGTGTTCTTAAACCGCACCTGCGAAAACGTCCACACCCTTATACCGAAGCCGTGCTTCTAGTTGCAGGATTTGAGCTTTTCGATAGCCCGAGTGAAAAAGCCTCAAAAATTATTCATCATGCGGTAGAACGCAGTAAAATACTTCTACGCCCCAGCGAAAATGGACTTATAAATGCATTACTTCGAAAACTATCCTTAGCTTACCAAGCGGGTATTCAGGATAATTCACTAAGTGTACAGCACAGCCACCCTAAATGGATGGTAAAGAGATGGCTAACATCCTTTGGCGAAGCAGCCTGCAGTGAACTTCTGGAATGGAACCAGCGTACCCCTAAAACGTACATTAAGTCATCGGCTCATCTTCCAAAAGGCTTCAAATCTACACAATGGCCAAATTTTTATACTCCTCCAGATCGTAAAGATGCCGCAGAAGATAGTACTACATCAGGATCCGATTCGAATTGGCTCGAACAAATACGCCCACTACTTGATTCGGCAGACGCATACATCAAAGATCCTTCTACTCGGCTAGCTAGCGAATTGCTCGCTCCAAAATCTGGTGACAATGTTCTGGATCTTTGTTCAGCGCCAGGAGGCAAAGCCTTTGATTTATCTAAAATCATGCTAGGAAGGGGCCTCATCGTCGCGGTCGATCTTCCTGGTAAAAGAACTCAGAGACTGGAAGAAAATTTAGACAAAATTCGTTCACAACTTCTTAGCTGCGAACAAATTGATTCTGATGTACTTGCATTAAGCGAAGAAAGCTTCACTACATGCAATCTGCCAACTAAATACGGGGCAGTCATGCTTGATGTGCCTTGTTCGAACACGGGCGTTATTCAAAGACGCACAGATGTAAAATGGAGGCTACGTGAAAGTGATGTTAGCGCATGCGCCAAACTCCAACTTCAACTACTCCACTCGGCTAGTCGCTTTGTTCAACCAGGAGGACGCCTCGTTTACAGTACTTGCAGTATAGAAACCGAAGAAAACAGAGCTGTTGTTGATGCCTTTCTTCAATCTAAGTCAGGATCATCCTACAACTTAATTGATACTGCAATTAGTTATCCTTGGGAAACTGGACATGATGGAGCAGGCGCATTTTTACTTTTGAGAAATAGATAAACGCGCAAATCGTAAAAAATAGACCAACAAAGCAAGTAATAAAGTTACGGCAAAGTAAGCTGGAAACCAATGCAATGATTCTATAAATACGGCATCTTCATCGTAAGTACTGTGTAATTTATTATGCGAAGATTTGAGAGCAACAATAAGTCCAGAATACAGCAGTGAAACCATAGCATATGCAATATTAGTAGAAAGACCCTTGAAACTTAAGACTGTGGCACGATGTTCAGACGGAGCGATATTATTTAAATAGTGGCTCGAAAAAAAATTCATCAGGTGCATAGCTGTAAAAAGGGACATGGCAGGCAGAATACCCCAATATGGGATGACTAGTGAGAGTCCGCTAAAACCAACAAAAATAAGCAGACAACTAATTAAAAAATTACGCTGCACAGACTGTTTTTCAGTCATATAAAGAGCAGTCCGTGGAATTACAATTCCGATTAGAGACATTCCTGCCCCAATCAATCCATAGGTGGCGATAGGTAAATCAATTACGTGCCAATACTCACTAGCAAGAGTAAGGAACTGGCGAATGCTATTATCTGTAACCATTACAGCGAGAAGAATAGCAAAAGCAAATGGTGTAGCCAAAATCCAACGACCTGCAACTAGAGTCTTGCGCAAGCTGGCAGATATAGTAACGCGCACACTACCTAATTTAGTACGACTTGGTTCTCTCATACGAAATGCTGCCCATAGAACTACGAAGCTCGACACCATTGTTAGCGCTATCGGTAGTTTAATTAACTGTTCTTGGGTTAGAAATCCTGAATATCCAAATAGCTTTAGGATGGCATTCACCATTCGTGGATCATAAACCGCAGCACCTATGGTAAGCGCAAAGAAAAATGCTAAAGAAGTATCACGCTGAACTCGCGCAAGGACTTGCCCCCACAGCTTCTGTTGGCCTGCTGCTTGGAGAGCGTCAAAAGCAAGAGCTTCGTCTGCGCCACTAGCAGCTGCTTCTGCCATGCCACTAAAAACTCGATTAAAAATAAATAGAATAAATAGCTGCGCACCACCACCGATAGGAGCATATAATAAAATAAGCATCTCAAAAAACATTAAAATGCCTGCTACTATTAATATAGTTCGCCTGCCTATTGTATCTGCAAGAGCGCCTGATGGCACTTCACACAGAACTATGGTTACTGCCCATATGCCATTCAAAATACCAAACTGTTCTAAAGTAAGCCCGAAATCTAAAAATAATAGCGCATAGACTGGATAATAAAAACGCGCCGAAAAAAACATTCGGAATAAAGAAAAACTAAGCACATTGTGAGCAGCGCTGGATTCTAGTTTTAAATTAGGCACGTAAATAGGATGGCAGTGGTTAATAAAACCTGCAAGATTCAGCCAAAATTATTAAATAAATAAAGTGTAATTTAGATCCACATGTTGGTGTATCGTTAATACAAAAGAATGTTAGCCTAAATCGTTTGCACTAACAAAAAGATCTGAAAATAATTAACCAGAATGAATGAATCCAAAGAAGAAAAAAGTGCTCTGGAGTGGTTAGCAAAAAAATACCCAAACTGTCCTAAAAAAAGACTTAAAGAGTGGTTTGCAAACGGACGTATTCAACTAGATGGAGCTGTTATAAGAAAGCCGCATTTACCACTTCTTGATCCTATGGGTCGCCTGCTAGTAGGAAGTGCCGATGGAAGTCAGAAAGTATTTTTTAAACATATGCCGACGCGCATACATGCTCAAGTAAACTTACTTTATATCGATAGCGCACTAGCTATAGTTAATAAAGGACCTGGTCTTCTATCCGTTCCCTTAAGTGGAAAAGATCAACCTTCAGCACTGAAAATACTCGAAAAATACCTGCAGGAGAAAGGATCTTTAGAACTCGATCGAAATCGTATTGCGCGAACTAAGATCAAGCCACTTCCAGTGCACCGACTCGACCAATATACAAGTGGTCTTTTGTGCTTTGCGATGAATCAGCAGGCACGAGAAAAACTCGTCCGTCAAGTTAGAGAACATAGTTTTTTGCGTGAATATATTGGCCTTGGAGATGGAGCTCTTACTCAAAGAAAAGGAACTTGGCGTAGTTGGTTCAAACTTGATCAAGAAGGAATGCATCAAACTGTCTATTCGAAACCTTGTGACGGTGCTACTGAAGCTGTCAGTACTTATCAAGTTGACGACACTATTGAATGGCCCACTCGTAACGGTGGAACTAAGGTAATTAGTCGACTACGCCTAAGGCTAAAGACTGGTCTAAAACATCAACTGCGCATCCACGCAGCACATGCTAATACCCCACTTCTGGGTGATCGACACTATCACCCAGATTACATAAAAGCGGCTAAGACCGGAGCAGGTATGCCGCACGGCTTCAAACGACAAGC
>JAYYDJ010000013.1:0-2500 GCA_036160955.1 Verrucomicrobiota bacterium
CTGGTGGCTTAATTTTTAAAGCAAATGCTCGCCTTAGCTGTAGTTCCTCAATGGACCTAGACTCTTTGCGAACGAACCTTGAAGCAATTGCCCAAGATATACTAGTCGACTTCGTGCTGAAGTAATTTGGAAGCGGTCAATGTAATTTGCTTGCTCATCCAAACCTGCGGTGCATGGCTCTTAGGGGAAAGTTTTTACCGGGGCATACGGTCTGCTCACCTTTAAGCTCTCGGTGGCCGGCAAAATCCACTTTTCTTTTAAGTACCGATTCTTGCAGCCAGTCCATTAGTTGAGTAAAAGAATCAAGCTGTTTTTGGCTAGGGCGCGATTCTTCAAAATTTCCAACTAGACATATACCAATAGAGCTGAGATTTAATGTATAGCTTTTTAAGTGGCCGCCAAGAAGTTGCTTTTTCCAGCGTGGACCTACCTCTATTTCTCCATCTTCAGAGTCAATGCCGTTGCCAATAACAAAGTGATAGGCGAGTCCATTTTTCATCCCCCTGCGCCTATGCGTGGCATCGTACTTTGTAGCATTTCCATATTTGATAGCGCTGTGATGAACGACAATCCTTTGCCACTGACCTTTGTTTACTTTAACCCCAGCGCATTGCTGTCTTACCGCGTATAAGCGATCGACTGTATTGGATGCTCTCGTATTTGGTAGGGTTATTTTTTGTCCAATTCGTATCAAGTCTCCAGTTAGATTATTGGCGCGTTTAATTGCTGTCACAGTTGTTTGGTAACGCCGCGCAATATTACTTAGAGTATCCCCTTTGCGTACGATGTAGGATCTGCCTAAAGATTGAGCCAACAGAGGTATCGCTAAACTGGCGTAAGTCAGGCTTGCAACAAGCGTATTACGTGTAAATTGGCGTCGCGAGTATATCATAATTAAACTCCTAAAATAGGCATAGAATGAGCGCTGTGTAAAGACGTGCTCGCTCTTGTCTCGCTATCTAGCAAAAAATAACTTTTTTACTTCTATACAAGTCTATGAGCTCCCTTAAACATTATCCACTTGGCGCGAGCGTATCGAATAGCCCACATTCGGTCACGACTTGCTTGCCGACTATTGCTGATGTGATTGGATATGAAGAAAAGGAGCCAAGAGTCATGCAGGCAATGTCTGCTGGTTATCCACGCTTTCTACGACATCGGTGGATTGAAGATCTTTTGAACTTTTATTTGGATCGCGAGGGATTAACCAGCCCAGCTGCTGTTTTGATTCCGAGTCGCCGAGCGAGTCAGAAATTAGTCGATCGAGTCGATGGGAAAGCTCAAATGCTAGCAGTTGAGGACGGTCTATACATGGTTTATCTTAACGATTCATTCGATTTGGATCCAAACGAAATGTATCGATATATTCAACATTTAGGCTGTGGTATTTCTTCGCGCCAGGCCGAAGACCTGCTTCATAAATATGGGTTACTCGAATCAATTTATAAAGAAGATAGTGCTTCAGGTAACGCTGAGGTACATGTCGAAACAAAGCTAGCTCTATTATTAAATTGCCGAAAAGAAGATGTTTTGCTGTGTGCCTCAGGAATGAACGCTTTTTATGCTGGTTTTAAAGCTGTTCAAGCTGCCCAGCAGCGACGGGGACGAACTCGCTGGCTACAGCTAGGATGGCTGTATTTGGACTCTGGGATTATTTTGAGGGAGCACTTGGGCTCGGAAGAAATTTTAGATATCGAGTACGACATATCAGACATGTCTAAGCTGGAGCAAAAGATTCAAACCTATGGGGACCAGCTTGCGGCTGTAGTTGTGGAATGCCCTTCGAATCCATTGATTCAAATATGTGACTTGCCACGCCTTGCGAGAGCCGTTCGCTCTTCTGGAGCAATATTAATAGTCGATCCATCGGTCGCGTCAATTTTGTCAATTAATGTGTTACCATATGCCGATGTAATCGTCTCAAGCTTGACTAAATATTCTGCCTACGAAGGAGATGTTATGGCAGGTGCAGTAGTTGTAAACCCCGGTTCGCCATTTTATGGAGATCTTATTGTTGGTATTTCTGCTGCACACACTCCCCTATATACTCGTGATTTGGCTCGGCTTGCGAATGAGCTAGAGCAGGCCCCTAGTGTAGTTGATCGTATGCATGCAAATGCCGATCGCTTGCTTCAGTACTTAGAGCAGCACGAGGCAGTTAAGCGGGTCTACTTTGCAAACAGTTCGCAATGGGCGCAGAAAAATAGCACTACAAAGTATGCTCCTTGTGCTTTACTTACGATTGAACTAAAAGGCTCGATGACTGCTTTCTATGATGCGGTACGCTGCATGAAAGGCCCAAGTTTTGGCACACGATTCACTTTGCTTAGCCCATTTATGTATCTCGCTCATTATGATTTAGTCACGTGCCCTAAAGGATCGGATCAGTTGCGACAGATAGGGATCGACCCCGATCTAATTCGCATTTCAGTTGGAGAGGAGCCGTATTCTGATATTGAGTCAGCTATTGGGGAAGCCCTTATTTGTAGTCTAGCATCTT
>JAYYDJ010000014.1:0-14337 GCA_036160955.1 Verrucomicrobiota bacterium
CGACCATGTGATTAACAGTCTTTCTAACTGTGGGACGCGATCAAACCCTTTGAACATCAAAAAACTCTTAAGTATCTATATATCATTTTTATATAACTATTGATAAAAAAATGAATGTTTAATAATGTTTCAATAAATCACACAAAAAGTAGTTCAAAAATAGTCCACCAAATTAGAACACACTAGCATGCCTGCGAAAGACACAGCCCTTTTTTTTAAAACTTAGTCAAATGGTCAATTCTTATGAGACATTGAAAACTCCCATACTTTTTTTGGTTTTCAATCGTCCAAGTTGCACTGAAAAAGTTTTCAAAGCAATAGCTGCTGCACGCCCAACTAAATTATACGTGGCTGCAGATGGCGCGCGTTTGGACCGTCTAGGTGAGAACGATCTTTGTGCGCAAGTTCGTTCAATTGCTACAAAGGTTGATTGGGAATGTGAGGTTGAAACCCGCTTCCAAGACGAGAATTTAGGCTGTAAAGAAGCCGTATCGGGTGCAATTGACTGGTTTTTTGAGCATGAGGAAGAGGGGATTATCTTGGAAGATGACTGTTTACCATCGTCTTATTTTTTTGACTATGCAGCTTCTGCCCTTGCACGTTATCGTAATAATTATAAGGTGATGCACATAGGCGGGAATAGTTATCAGTCAAAGAATAGGCCCCTTAAAACGAAGTATTATTTTTCAAATATTCCACATATCTGGGGTTGGGCTACATGGCGACGGGCTTGGAAATGTTATGACCGAAAATTAAGTGGGTTGAAGGAATTCGTAGTCTCAGGTAAGTGGCGGGAACTGGATGAGGATATTGATATCTGTTACTTCTGGATTCATTGTTTTTACAATGCATTGTCCGGGAAGGTTAACACATGGGATTATCAGTGGTGGTTTTCTGTTCTGATGAATAATGGATTGTCTATTTTGCCTTCTATTAATTTGATTGAAAATATAGGTTTTTCTGATGATGCAACTCATACTAAGACTGGAAATTCCATGGCGCTTCCAACAGCTAGAGAAATTGCTTTATTAAAGTCATTGCCATCTCCTTTGGATGAAGTTGTTTATACTGCTAACGATGACCTGATGTTTAAAAATATTTGGGGTGTGAAAGAACAAAGTGTATTTTTTTTATGGCGTCCGATATGTCTCTTACGTAGGCGTTTCAAGGTCAAAAAAATGATTAAAGAAATTACGGATGATGTACCTATTTAATAAAAACATATTGACTTCTGTAAAGATCAGCATCTTGGCCAATGTCAGTAACTCTAATTTACTACAAGCACCAAAACTACCTTCTTCGTAGATAAATTTAGTAGGTATGGGCTGAACAGGTTTTGACATGAGGCTACGTACTCAAATTTCAAACTGAGTCAGACAAGATATTTATACTAATTCTAGAGATCTATTTATATTGAGCGCAAATGATAGCCACGCTGCAGCCCTGTTTGTAAGTCTTTCTATTGATACTAACTCAAACACTATAATTAGCGAACTAAACCACCATCGAGCTGCTACCCATTGGCACCTCTATCTTGAGTAAGCAAAAAGATGGGTTAAAAAATAGTTCAAATCTAATCTACCAAGTCTATTTTTTACTTCTACATGTAAAAGCCCTAAAGCTTTTAACTTTAGGGCTTTAAAGTGGCTGCTCAGGCTGGGATCGAACCAGCGACCAAGTGATTAACAGTCACCTGCTCTACCGCTGAGCTACTGAGCAATTAAGTAAGTTATTTGCTTAGCGAAATGCATGTGTCAACGAAAGAAGATGAAGAAAAATATTTTCCTTAATGCAGTAACACATCTAGTAAAGCATTGAGCTTCATCTGTGTCTCGCCTGCTTCATGCTCTGGATTGGAGCCATTGACAATGCCCGCTCCAGCGTACAGATCCGCTGTATTGCCATCAATAAGCGCTGAGCGAATACCCACGACCATCTCCCCATCATTGAGATGGTTGAACCATCCGATTGCTCCTGCAAATAGGCCGCGGTCGATTTGCTCAAGTGTGGCGATTTCTGGGACTGCTTGCTCGCGCGGAGTCCCACCCACTGCCGGAGTCGGGTGCATCTCTGCAACAATATCCAGCAAATGCACCGACTCACCTACCTTGGCCTCTATTTGCGTACGTAAATGCTGTACATTCGCTAGCGGCAGCAAACTAGCGGTCGCTTCCGCTTTACCCTCCACTCCAACGACGCGCAAGCGGCGCAGTATAGAATCACGCACACAATTATGCTCATGCTGATTTTTATCGCTCGCTAAAAGATCCCTAGCAAGGCGTGCATCTTCTCCAGCAGTCGCTCCGCGTGGAGCAGATCCTGCAATAGCTTCTGTTTGCAGTCGACCATTATGAAGTTTTAATAATCGCTCAGGAGTCGCACCAATAAAGCTATGTCCTTTTCCGCCACTATACGAAAAAGTAAAGCATCCTGTAAAACGCTCGCGTAAACGGTTTAAACTGTCCAGCGGCTTCCACGGCTTATCAGCCGTAAGTCGCAAGCCGCGTGCCAAAACTATCTTCTCATAAGCGCCGCGCCCAATTGCCTCTAACGCGCTAGCCACCCCACCCAAGAAAACACCCTCTGCGAGTTCGGACTGCTCCACTGCCTGTGGCGAAGTACTGACCGCTTCCGATTCACAGCTTTGGTCATAGTCAAAGCTTACAAATTTTAAATACGCGCCCCAGACCTTTTCGACTAATTGATCGAGGTCACAATCTGCATCGACTCGGACATTGGCTACCGCTCCGTAGGCTGAGCCTGAACGCGAAACTTGCCAGCGAGGCACAAATACCGTCGCTGCAGCAAAGGCACTACCCTCTGGCACGGTATCATTAAAACTAAATGCAGTAAAAAAGTGCGGACCAGTAAAAGGGGCACTTAAGTCACCCACTGTAATTGTATTTGCTAAAATCTCAGCGGCATATGCTTTGACTTGGGAAAACCGATCCGGTCCGCTAAAAGTGGCCGAGCAGACAGCTTCTGCACCAGCAAGCGCCTCTTCATCGGAGGGGCGCTCAATATAAAAATGTAGCTCCTCTGGGTCGTGGATTGATTGCAGTACAGCAAGCGGAGCGATGTGCTTTACAGCAAGCGATATACTAGCCAGCTGGAAGTGCCCTTTGGCCTGCGCTGTATCGCGGCATCCACTTAAGAAAGCGCGAAGACTTTCCTTGTCTCGTTCGGGTAGCATGCTAGACGGAATAATTTGCATAACTATACGCAAAGAACACTGGCAAAAAGCGCAACCTGAATTGAGTAACATTTAGCTTTGCCCCACAGCCAAAGTCATGAATAAGTCCTACCAATGTCAGAATTTTCCGATGCTTCTATGTCGAACTTCATTCCGATTGATTTCCAAGCAGATCTCAATGAAGAGCAGTTCGCAGCAGTAACTGCAGAACCAGGCCCGTCACTCGTACTTGCAGGAGCTGGATCTGGTAAGACTCGCACACTCACCTATAGAGTCGCTTACTTGCTCCACCAAGGAGTCCAGCCCTACGAAATCTTGTTAATAACTTTTACAAATAAAGCTGCACGTGAAATGCTCGACCGTGTCGAAGACTTAACCGCAATTTCCCGGCGGCAATTGTGGGGAGGTACCTTCCACAGTATCGCCCAGCGTATATTGCGCGTGCATGGTGACACAATTGGACTTCAGCGTAATTACACGATTCTAGATGAGAGTGAGGCAGAAAGCCTGCTCAAAAATGCGATCCATTCAGTCGATTCAAAGTTTATTAAGTCTAAAAATAATCCAAAACCAAAAGTACTGGCCAATTTGATCAGTTACGCCCGAAATACTTGTACTAGCGTTAGCGAAGAAGCGAAGTTACGCTATCCATTCATTGATAACATGGCAGATAAAATAGCCGACTTTAATGAAAAATACCGCGCCCTTAAATTGGAGCAACAAGTCGTCGATTATGATGATTTACTCGAACTACTACTTAAATTACTACGCGAGAATCCTGACATCGCAGCACTCTATCAGGACCGATTCAAACATATTTTAGTCGACGAGTTTCAAGACACCAATCGATTGCAATCGGACATCGTCGATTGCTTTGGTGCTCACCATCAAATCATGGCGGTCGGCGACGACGCGCAGTGTATCTACACTTGGCGAGGGGCAAACTTTGATAACATTATGCGCTTTAATGAGCGTCATCCAGGTGCAGCAATGCACAAAATTGAAACCAATTATAGAAGCACGCCACAAATTTTAGAACTAGCAAATTCAATACTTAAACAGCAACCATCCAGCCAAGGCTATCACAAAGAACTGCGCGCAGTAAAAGCCTCTGGAGAGCGCCCCTACTTCGTACCAATCATGGACGCTCGAGGGCAGGCAAATTTCGTCTTACAGAGAATTGAGGGGCTCATCGATGAAGGTAGAAGTCTATCTGATGTCGCAATCCTATACCGCGCTCATTACCAAGCAATGGACCTACAAATGGAATTATCTAGGCGCAACATTGATTACCAAATCACCAGTGGCGTGCGCTTCTTTGAGCAGGCACATATTAAAGATTTTACCGCGCAATTGCGCTTTGCTTCAAACCCAGCAGATGTTTCTGCATTCACTCGGTTTACCACGCTTTTACCAAAGGTCGGTCCAAAGACAGCAGAGCGCCTACACACTTTTACCAAAAAATTAGCCGAAAAGAAGCAGCGTAATTTTTGTGACGTACTAGTATCTGAAGATGTGCTTAATAAAGTGCCCAGTGACGCTAGAGAAGAATGGCCATCCCTAGCAGAAACCATTCTTGAACTTTCAGTGGCGATCGTAGATTCGAGTCCTAATACAGTGATTCAACTCGGGCTAGATGGATGGTACAGTACTTTCATTCGTGAGATTTATCCAAACTGGACGGAGCGTGAAGATGACCTAAATAGCTTAGTCAGTTTTGCCAGTCGCTTTGATACGATGGAGGAACTTCTAGCCCAGTTAGTATTACTTGCTTCCGAAAGTAATGAACGAAATGCTGAAGAGCAGCAAAACTGTTTGCGTCTAACAACTATCCACCAAGCTAAAGGGCTCGAGTTTCCGGTCGTTTTTGTGCTCGGACTTGCCGATGGCCTGTTCCCACTGCAGCGAACTATTGATGAAGGAGATTTAGAAGAAGAGCGGCGCTTGTTCTACGTAGCAGTCACCCGCGCAATGGATGAACTGTACTTAAGCTACCCAATGCTCAATCAAAAGGGTAGCTCTGTACATCGCATGAATCCTAGTCGGTTTATTCAAGAAATTGACTCGAACTGTTATGACACATTACGCGTCGCACCTTCTAAAAGTTGGTGAGCAGCCAGCAATATACTAAGCTGACATTGACAAGGGCTCAGGCCTCCAGCATCAAAAACTAATGCGCGCGCTATTACTGTCTTCTCTTAGTATTTTCCTATTTTCCTGTGGGACGCTCTCCAAGCAGATCTCAACAGAAAACAGTGTCACTATCGAAAATATTGAACCACGTTACATGCAAGAATCTGATTTTATCAGCATACGTGAATATATAACCGGCACCATAAATACTGGTAAAAAAGTTATTTTACGAAGTGATCCCGATGTACGAACTGGATTTTATTTTATTCTAACTTTTGACACCAAGCTACACCGCTTCCCTCCAGGATGTAGCATTATAGGTGAGTACTATAAACCGCTCTCTTCCGACTCTAAGAGACATCGCTTTGTTCTTCCAATGCAGCGAAAGAAGACCCGCGAAGTAATGATTGGATTAACTGGAGACGATTGGCCGCTGGATGAGGGATCGGCACCGAGCGCATGGCAATTTATTGTTCAAGATGCAAATGGCGAAATTATCGGGTTGAAGCAAAGCTTCCTGTGGAGTCTATAAATATAAACTTACATACTGTATTTATTACTAATGACTATTAAGACTTCCGACTATGGCGTGCTTGCAGACGGCAGAAGCGTGCAGCTTTTTACATTACGCAACCTAAACGGTCTATGTGCTAAAATATCCAATTATGGTGGAATTATTACTGAGTTACACGTTCCTGACCGTGTAGGTGTATTAACCGATGTTGCACTCGGTAAGGATTCTCTAGCTGATTATCTAAAGGGACATCCTTATTTCGGCTGTATTACTGGGCGCGTGGCAGGGCGAATTAGTGGAGCAAATTTTAAACTAGATGGAACGAGCTATCCGTTGATCAATAATGATGGGCCTAATTGTCTGCACGGCGGACAGGTCGGTTACGATAAAGTCCTATGGGATGCTTCTATTATCGACAGCAATGGTATTAAAAAACTACGCCTTTCATACAGTGACCTAGATGGTAATAATGGCTTTCCAGGCCAAATAGATTGCATCGTAACTTACGCACTTCTCGCTGATAATTCACTGGAGATCACCTATGATGCGGTGACAACAAAAAGCACTCCGTTTAATATAACCAATCATAGCTATTTCAATCTATGCGGAGCAGGTAATGGTGATATTCTCGGCCACCAAATGCAGATCTTTGCAAGTACAGTAGCCTCCACGGATGCCAATGGCACACTTTTAGGAAGATGCGACAAAGTTGTCGATGGTTTTAATGACTTTCGCGTACCTGTTACACTTTCAGAGCGCGAATTGAATGCTGGCAATGCCGATATTCATTACTGCTTAGATGCTGGGCGTAGTGAATGCATTCAGCAAGCAGCTCATGTTTATGAACCACAATCAGGGCGACAAATGGACGTATATACGACTGAGCCAGGAGTACAATTTTATGCAGGACTAGTGCTCGATGATAGTGGGAAAAATGGCATTCACTATAAAAAGAATTGGGGCTTTGCACTGGAGACGCAAGACTACGCAGATAGTGTTAACTATCCACAAATGGGAGGAGCGATACTTCATCCAGGAAATGCGTTTCGATCCAAGACGCTTTACAAATTTAGCACGCGCTAATAAAATCTATTAGCCATGCAGCGCATTAAAATTTCAGGGAATTAGTTCCTTAATTAATTTCAAATCTTGATATCCCTTAGTATTATAATATGAAAAGGATAGCAATTATTGGTGGTGGTGCGGCAGGATTTTTTGCGGCACTTGCTGCAGCGAAAAATAATCCAAGCGCGCAAGTTAATCTCTACGAGTGCGGGACACGCTTTTTAAAAAAAGTTAAAATTTCTGGGGGTGGTCGATGTAATGTTACCCACAAATGTTTTGATCCAGATAGTCTCTCGAACCACTATCCGAGAGGAGCGCGCGAACTAAAAGCTGCTTTCTATCGCTGGCAACCACAAGATACTTTAGATTGGTTTACTGAGCGTGGAGTGACAATAAAAGCGGAAGCTGACGGACGTATGTTCCCTACATCTGATGATTCACAAACGATCATAGATTGCTTTCTTAATGAAGCTCACAAATACAAGATAGGCTTACACAAGCAAACCGGCTTACAGAGCTTAGCTATTGAAAAGGATCAAACCTTTCAGCTAAAACTCAGTGATTCTAGTGTAGTTAGTGTAGATTCGCTATGCCTTGCTTGCGGGTCACTCAAAGCAAACCCACTCTCACAAGCACTTAAAGTTCTTGGACATGACATCAAACCACTAGCTGCGTCTTTATTTTCATTTAATGTTTCTGACAAACGCCTCAGTGGTTTAGCTGGCCTAGCTGTAAAAAATGTACAAGTTCAAGTGCTACCAAATTCTAATGTCTATTCAGGCCCTCTACTAATTACTCATCGCGGTTTGAGTGGGCCTTCTATTTTACGCTGCTCCGCCTGGGAAGCACTTAAGCTAAAAGAGAAAAAATATCATTTTGATATACGCATAAATTGGCTAGGCGACCTGCAAGAATCACAACTGCGTGAACAATTTAATATATTTCGTGAGAACTCTCCTAAAAAATCAGTAAAAAATACAACTCTGAAAGCTCTACCAAAGCGCCTTTGGAAGCGACTCGTCCAGAGCGCTCATATTGAAGAATCAATTACTTGGGCACAACTACCCAAAAAGTTAGAAAACTCTTTGATAATCGCATGCCTAAGCGGAAAATATTCGGTGCAGGGAAAAACCACGAATAAAGAGGAGTTTGTCACTTGTGGAGGCGTCGATCTTAAACAGGTCGATTTTAGGCGTATGGAAAGCAAGATCATCGCTAATTTGCACTTTGCAGGTGAATGCATGAATTTGGACGGAATTACGGGAGGATTTAATTTTCAAGCTGCGTGGACAACTGGATATATTGCCGGAGAATCGATGGCGAAGCAAAACAATTAAGCCTTATTGATGACTACGATTTTTAGCCTGCTTTACGAAATAATCCTATTGCTATTGCAAGCATCACCAAATTAGGTAACCAAGCAGCGAGCCAAGCGGGCACAATCTGCCGGTCTCCTAATATAGTGGCAATACTTATGAACACATAAAAGATTGCAAAGAAACCGATGCATTTAGACACCCCTACCATAGCATTATTTCTAACTCCTGAGACAGCTAACGGCACAGCAATTCCAACAATAACCAAACAGCTAAATGGGCTAGCTAAAAGTGAGAAATAACGTGTTAAGTAAGCTTGTGAGGCCGGATTTTCCTCCGGAGGAATTACTTTAACAATACGTCGTAATTCGTTTAACGATAGCTCGCTTGGTTTTTTGTTAAGGCTCAGCATTAATGATGGATCTTCATTAAAATCTAAAAATGCCTTCTTTTCAAATGACTGAGTTCGGAGAGGATCTCCTGATTCTGGATCAAAAGTCAGCTCTCTACCATTCAAAAAGACCCAGTAACCCTGCGTGTCATCATAATAAGCTTCGTTAGCTGAAATACGGAATAGTTCTCGCCCCTCAGAATTTCGAACGTGTACGGTGACTCCCATCGCCAGCCAAGCACGCTCGCTGAATCGATTCATCATCCATAAACGGTTTTGCTCACGATTATCAAAGCCTAGGTTGTAAACAAGCCCAACTTGTCGTGCATCCAATTGTACCTCTTTAGATGCATACTCTAAATTCTCATAAAACGTACGTGAACTTTCGACTGATTTAGGCACAACTGAAGCAGTTAGGTACAACAAGAATGCTGAAAATACCAAAGCTATACACCACAACGGACGACTAATCTGGAATAAGCTCTGCCCAGCAGCACGCATAGCAATAATTTCATAGTTTCGATGTAAATTACCAAAAGCAAACAAGATAGATACCAGCAATACTACTGGCATAATTACGGGCAGGTAAGTCGGTAGACGTAAAGCAAAGAAAAATCCTATTTCAAAAATACTCGCATTTGCCGCGAGTAACTCAGGCAAGCTATCCAACATACTTTGCAAGAGCAGTACGCCAAGAATAACGCCCATAGTAAGGGCAAATCCTACCGTCCACTCCTTGAGTATATATCGACTTAATAATGACATCTCCTAAATTATTGTTGATAGCTTTCTTTAAATTCTCTTCACAAGCGACAATTTTTTTGGCATAAAGAAACTGCACTAGATACTACTTTAAATTTTTACAATGGCTACAAAAACTGAATCATGGAACTCACGCATTGGAGTGATTTTAGCAGTCGCTGGTAGCGCTGTTGGACTTGGTAACTTTTTGCGCTTCCCAGGACAAGCTGCAGAGTATGGCGGCGGCGCGTTTATGCTCGCCTACTTTATTTCATTTATACTCATAGGACTTCCGATTTGTTGGGCAGAATGGACAATGGGTCGACATGGCGGGCAAGCTGGATTTAATTCAGCACCCGGCATTTTTAATTACATCACTCGTAAGCCAGCATTTAAATACCTCGGAGCGATTGGAGTACTAATCCCTGTGATTATTTATATGTACTATGTTTATATCGAAGCTTGGTGCCTCGGATACTCAATCAATTTTTTAACGGGAAACATGGACTTTAGCACGGTAAAAGACTCCAGCGAATTTTGGGGGAATTTTATCGGGATAGGTAAAAATGGTTCTGCTATTGGCTTTGGTTTAGATCAGGTAGGAATCTACTTAGCTTTGGTCTTTTTTCTAAATTTCTTACTTATATACCGCGGATTATCGCGAGGCATAGAGTTATTCTGTACTTATGCAATGCCGACTCTGTTAATCATTGCAGTATTAATCTTATTGCGAGTACTTACGCTAGGCACGCCAGATTCTAACTTACCAGATCGTAATGTGAATAACGGCCTAGGATTTATGTGGAATCCAGTGAAGCATGTAGTCGAATCTAAACAAGAAGAAGGCAACTGGATCCTCGATAAACAAATAGTTGATCGTGATTTATTAAGTAGTGCGCATACAATTGCTGCGGCTAATCCAGATACCAAGCGAGTTAGAAAGGTGACTGTTAAAGAGCAATTATTAAATCCACAGCTTTGGCTAGCTGCCGCAGGGCAAATTTTCTTCTCACTATCTGTAGGTTTTGGTGTCATTATTACATATTCCAGCTATCTAAGTAAAAAAGATGATGTTGTGCTCAGCGGCCTTGCCGCAACAAGTGCTAACGAATTTTGTGAAGTCGCCCTTGGCGGCCTCATCACTCTTCCAGCTGCAGTCACTTTTTTGGGCGTTGCGGGAGTTGCAGGTATGGGTACATTTGGTCTCGGCTTTAATGTCTTGCCAATGGTCTTTGCTAATATGGCGTTCGGACATTTCTTTGGGTTTCTATTTTTCTTTCTTCTATTTCTAGCTGCTGTGACTAGTTCACTTTCTATGCTCCAGCCAGGAATAGCATTCTTAGAAGAATCCTTAAAAATTAATCGCAAGCAATCCGTTGTTATTCTTGGAATAATTACCGCGATCGGTTGCGGCTTTTGTGTCTATTACAGTGCAGAAGTAAAGGCACTCGACACTATGGACTTTTGGGTAGGTACCTTCTTAATTTTTATACTTTCTACCCTACAAATTATTATTTTTGGTTGGATTTTAGGCGTAAATGAAGGCTTTCGAATCGCCCACGAAGGAGCTGCGGTGCGAATACCAATTATTTTTAAATTTATTATGAAGTACATTAGTCCACTCTTTCTAATACTAATTTTTGCTATGTGGGTTGCCACTAATGTCTTTGGTTTAAACTTCCAGACAGGCGATGCGGAATACAGTAGTTATGTGCGCGACTTGTTCATCGAGCCAAATAAAGTAGCATGGCTAAGTCTTGCTTTAATTGGATCAGTGGCAGCGCTATTTGTTTGGCTAATAGCTCTCAACCCAAATTATAAACAACTTACAAAAAAAGACTAAACTATGACAACTAGTGGTTGGATTATCCTTACTGCCTCTGTGGGAAGCGTCAGTCTGCTCTTTCTTTGGTGCCTGTATAAAGTACTAACTACTAAAGAGTAAGACTTACTAGAACAAGACATCGTATATTTGGAAATAATTAGCAGGTACTCGCTAGTAGGGACACTATATCTACAACTGATAGCTGCTCTTAAACGCTTCACATGTGCGATCAAATTCACCCCTCATCGCATCACCATACAAGCACAAGTCTGGTATATCTTCTGCGTTATTTTCCTTTTCTTTGTCTAGTGAGCGCTCAATTGATTGGTAAAATCTTGAGAGGCGTTCCATGCCTAAACTACCTGCCCCTCCTGCTAAGAAATGAGCAATTAGTGCTAGTTTTTTGAGATTATTATCGGCGCAAGCAGCATCTATATCATCTAACTTTTCACGGCTTTCAGTTACAAATATAGTGAACATATGCTCGACTAAATCCCGCGAGTTTTCGTAGCTCTCATTTTCAAATAATCCTTCAAGATGCGTAGTGTCAACTAAAGGTAAATCGGTATCGTAATCGACCCCACAGATGGATGGAAATTCTGACATAAATTTTTTAGCGATAATTATTCCTTAATTAAAGTGCCGACCGCCTCCTTGCGAAACTCTTCTAAGCGACTAACGACTCTTATAGGGTCGTTAATTGTTAGCACTTCTTCGACTAAGCCCTTCGCTTGATCCATATCAATTTTACGTATAAAATATTTTACCTCAGGTAAGAGACTTGCAGTCAGGCTCAGTGAACTTGCGCCCATCCCAAGTAGGAGGCTTGCGTAAATTGGATCGGCGGCGATTTCGCCACACACACTAACAGGTACGTTGAGTTCACGACAGTTGCCAATAATCGCCTTAAGTGTGCGTAAAACCGCTGGGTGGGCAGGCTCATATAAATGTGCAACTTGATCGTTTAAGCGATCTGCAGCCATCAGATATTGAATTAAATCATTGGTCCCAATACTGAAGAAATCGACCTCTGGAGCGAGCAAATCTATAATCATCGCAGCACTAGGAATCTCAATCATCGCACCTACCTCGATATTTGCATCAAAAGCATGTCCTTCATCGCTTAACTCAACTTTTACCTCAGCTAAATATTCATTCGCTCTTCGCAACTCGTGCAAACCACTGATCATGGGGTACATTAACTTAACATTACCAGAAGCGCTCGCACGAAGAATAGCGCGTAATTGAGTCTTAAAAATTTTCGGATTTCCAAGGCAAAAACGAATCGCTCGAAATCCCATAAATGAGCTGTCCTCATCTTGATCTGTATCACCAATGGTCTTATCACCACCAATGTCTAAGGTACGAATCGTAACGGTACTTTTTCCAGCTGCCTGGACAACAGCAGAATATTCTTCATATTGAGCCTGCTCAGAAGGATAACCTCGGTGCCGTAAGAATACTCCCTCAGTACGAAACAGCCCTACTCCATCCGCTCGCAATTCCTGGGCAATTTCCATTTCTTGAACACCCTCAATATTTGCCATTAATTCAATGGCTTGCCCATCGGAACTCTCGCTAGGCTCATTTAATACAGATTTGAAAATATTATCTAACTTGAGACGCTCACCGGCTATTTGCCCATATTGGTACAATCGATCTGCGCTTGGATTGATAACCACGATGCCATCGTAGCCATCTACTAAAATCTGATCTCCGGTATGTATACTCTCGGATATATCGTGCATGCCTACGACTGCTGGAATACGAAGCGAGCGTGCCATAATAACAGAGTGACTGGTCTTACCTCCAAGGTCGGTTACAAAACCAAGCAATTTATGGCGATCAATTGCAGCAGTATCTGAAGGAGTAAGGTCTGCAGAAATAATAATACTTGGTTCTTTTAGGTGACTAAGATCAACCTTCTTTACACCGACTAAATTATGTAACAAGCGTCTAGATACATCTTGAATGTCAGTGACACGCTCCTTCAAATACTCATCATCCATGGAGCTAAAAAAAGAAATATAGCGTAAAGCTACATTATTGTAACAGTGCTCCACATTGTTTTGTGACTTACGCACTTCAGCAACGACTTCATCGATGAGCGCACTGTCTTCGAGTACCATGAGGTGAGCATCAAAAATTCGAGCCTCACCTTCACCTAGACTCGCAGCTATCTTATTACGGACTTCTGTAATCTGGCTTCGAGTGGTTAGGATCGCTTGCTCAAAACGCTCAACTTCAGCGTCTAAGCTGTCACTTTCAACACTGTAGCAAGGTACATCTAGCTCATTAGGTTGATACAAATAAGCCCGTCCATGGACAACACCAGGGGATGCTGCAATGCCGTGAAATACGATCTCTTCTTTTGCTGGCTCAGTCACAGTTACAATGAGTTCAATAGGTTTACGTTATCAATCTGACAACCAATCAATCGCTTACAGTTTCTAGGTCGGACACTGATGTTTCAACCAAAAATACCAACTCACCCCATGCGCCTTGAATTATTTCAGTTAGCTTTTTTCTCTGTGCATTGCTAGTCACTCTCGCAATGCAACAACTGCCACTGCCGCATAACATACAGTCCACGCCCTGTTCTCTTAAAGTTCCCAACAGAACATCAATTGGTATGTATTTCTCACATACAGGTCGCTCAAAAGAATTCACCATGAGTGTATCCCAATTACCAGTATTGGTAAATTCCGCTATTCGCTTGTGTGCATCAATGCTAGATTCATAATTACGCGTACCGTTTGCAGCAATCCGTGCATAAGCCCATGCGGTATCGATACCAAAATCTGGACGAAATAGTAGCCACTTTTGTGACTTAATTTTCTCTAATAATTTAGGCTCGATTGCGTTAACCACTTCTCCTCTGCTCGATATTAATGCAGGAACAGCGCTGATAAAAAACGGGCAGTCCGAACCAATAGTAGCAGCTAAGTCGATTAATGATTCATGGTTCAACGGTTCTCCTAATAATTGATTCATGCCTCGCAGTGCAACTGCAGCATTGCTACTACCGCCACCCAAGCCCGCCTGCAACGGGATAATTTTATCAAGCTCGAAAGAAAAGTATACGTCGCTACCGCTAGCTTTACGAAATGCAGCTGCTGCCTGCATGATAAGATTTTCTTCTCCAGTAGGTATACCGAT
>JAYYDJ010000015.1:0-6667 GCA_036160955.1 Verrucomicrobiota bacterium
CATCTTGTCACGCCGTCTTTTCTCATACTTGTTCATTAAAATATTACAGTCTTTATCGCGGCGAATATCTATCCATTCATTAGGATCCCATGGAGTATGTAAAGATCGCTCGTTATTCAATGGGATATGATATGCCCAACGGTGCAGACGTTGTATCATTTCAAATTCTGTTTGTGCTCCGACAACTACTGAGTCAAGTTCACATTCTGTACGAAGCTTCTGAAGTGCAGGAGTTGCAGGATTCTCAAAATGCATCTCATAAGACGATCGTAGTATCTGTGGATTTCGGTAGTCTGCTATCCGATAATCTCCATGGCTCTCGCGGCAAAAGCAGGCTTTGAATTCGACGCTTATTAGCTTTGGCGAATTGAGAAGATCGGTTGTTTTCCATTCGGCACGTGTCTGAACATAACGGCCTAACGGGCCATTAATTAGTTTATTACGCCCGCATTTCTCCCAAGAAGACCATGTATCGTCTCTTAATATTTCGGTTGATCCTGTTCGAAAGTAAAAATCGATATCTCCACCAGCGGACTCGCATATATTCCAGTCGAAAATTAAAGACTCTATGTTCGCTTCTGTTCGCACCGGATCATTTTGCTGATCTGTGCAATCAAAGACGCGACTGAGCAATTGTCCTGCTGGCAGGTGACGGTCCAATAAACAGCGTATTACGTATTCTCCACGTTCACGATTCCATGATTTTCCACTATCTACACTAAAATGGCTATCTGTAGGTAAGCTATCTTCTTCGTCTTTTCCTTTGTTAAATTCTCGATAGTCCGCCACCATTAGTTGCCAACCAACTTTACCATCAACAGAACTAAAGCAGATGTCGTTTTGTCCTAAACGCAACGTTTCTCTGGGTATATTGACATAATACCAACGACTCCAAGCTAATTTTGTGTACTGGAGAGACTCTGGCTCTGATATATGAGAGGGGGGACGAAAGATTTCTACATCATTAATCTGAAGACGGAGAGTTGCAAGATTATCTTTGTCTTCTATTGCAATGAATCCTATCTCTGCTGCTTCGCAAGTTGAATCTTCAATGTATAAGGTTTTTCGAATCTCTATCTGTCCATCAACGCGGATGAAGGGTTTAATTTCTGGATTGTCTGAACGCCCAGATCCGGGAGAGTCACTTTCTATTACCTCTCCACGAAATAGACAAATGCCATCATCGTCATTTGCCATCCAAAGAGTCGATATTGATTCTGCTTCTCTATACAATTGCTCTGCGTCTATTTTGGTGCTTTTTGTTACCAAATCATTTTTGGGGTCCATTATGAAAATACCTCGTCAATTTTCATATACGCTTTACGACAGAATTTTGGTGGAGTTAAAGTAAGGATTGTCATTAATAATAGAAATCAACCATTTAGAATGAATGATTCATCAATTAAACCAGTGGTGCAAAAACGGTAAATAAAGTGATTATGTGGACATAGTCAGAGTAGTTTAAGTCGACTCTTAGGATTATACGGATTCACGAAAGTTAAAAGAATTTTTATTGATTTGTACTTAAAATAAGAAATGGCGTATTGTTTTTTCTATGAGAACATTGTTTGGGAGAAACTATCATGTGCCTGTCTTAAGATGGTTGAGACTGCTGCAAAGGAAAATAAGTCCGGCGATAAATCGAAGATAGTCTCGCTTGGCTTGGTTATTTAGATACGCCCCGTTTTCAGTGCTTTAACTTATATCACTCTTTTCGACATAGATGCATGCTCATATGCTCCATACACAAGGATAAAATAACATATTCTACGGCTGATAATTAACTTCGCTTAGTAATTTAAGTTTTGCTCAGCGTAAGTGCAGGATATTCTGTCCTCTATTTGCCAAATTCAGGCAATATTTCTTTTTCCCCGCGACTACTATAAACTCTTTGTTGTCGCCGATTATATCCACTGGTTCAGCAGCAAAGGCTAATATTAACTCATTTTCCGTTGTATCTACTTGCACGCGGGTGTTCGCTTCTTCGGATCCAGGTATAAAGCTTTTCAAACTGCCTGCTGCTAAACCAGAAGGAGCGTAAGAGACAGTTTCCTGTCTCCAATTTGCCCCTGGGTCTATAGCCTGTACGACGATTTGTTGCTTGCCACCACCTAAAACGACTTTTTGGGAATCTACTGTCTTCAAGTCCACGGGATTAAGCTTCCAGCCCATGGGGCCACTGCCCGTTTCCGGCCCTAGACCATCAGTAAAATTGACACGCATAGATTGACGTTTTGGACAATCTAAATGGATATGATCTATGTCGCATGCGATGCCGCTGTCTGGCTTTTGAACTGCTGCGCCGAAAGAAAGCGTGGTGTTCGTACTTATAAAAAAGGTTCGTGGATCTTTGCGCGACTGCAAACCCTGTGAATCTTCTTTTAACTCACCAAATACAGCCTCATCGTCACAACGTTGTTTAATGCCGTTTAGAGTGATCTCAATAAAAGGTCGCCCATCTCGGCGATTAAACCCCCCCCAAGCAGCTTCTAAATCATACCAACGTCCGACTTGTAATTTCTTGTCCTCTGTTTCCACTACCACTTTTGTGTAGCGCTGCGATTGTACTGTGAATGATAACTTGTTGCTTTGTGAAAAGCTTATAGAGAAGTTGTTAACTTGTGGTCCTAGTAAACCCGTGTTAAATAGTACCTGCGATCGGTCTGGGTCGATTGCTTTCAACAAACGAAAGCGCATTCGCAGCCGCCCTGCTGATGAATTGAAATATTGCTCGTTCGGATACTGTAAAGAATCTCTACCGTTGAGCCTGACAAAGTCAATTCCATTTTCTTTACCCAGTCGTATTACTCTTGGCCGCCGTCGCAGTGCGGCTAATACTACTGGTTCTCGACCACGAATAATCCAGTATTATTGAAGTGTACGCACTCCGTTAACTGTGAGGCGATCCCAATATCTATTTCGGGTTAAACGACCCAATAGGCCCACTACTTCATTTTGGCCTCCAACAACTGGCAAACTTCCACAGCTAACCGGTTGGGCCTCCAAAGCACTAATCGTGCGCAGTAGTGGATACCCAGCCCACTGTATATGAAGATGGGCAAAACCGTGCGCAACGTCTCCCTTATATCCTGATACGCATGCTACTACACCTTTGTGTGTCCAATTGCTGCGAAGAAGACCTGTATCGCCATAGCCAGTTTGAGTAAATTTCCGGCTTAATACTAATGTCTTATTCTTTTTAGTTTCTTTGAAAGTCGGGTCAAAGTAGCAATAAGCATACGGTCCATATGCAATCATGCACTCGGCGTTGGAGCCCTTTACTCCCGCGCCGAAACGGTACAGTCGACCTAGTTTTGCATCGCTCAATGCTACTTGGCGTAATCCTCTATCGCCACCATCTTGAGCTAGTCTCAGCAGAGCGGGTGAGCAAGCGTCAAGCTGAGAGCCTAATAGTATGTTAGTGTTAGCAGGTGTATAAAGTTGATGATTAGTGTGATCTGGCGCCGCCAAATGATAGCGGAGCCAAGTTAATGGTCGCTTCAATCGATGCGGAAATTCTTGGTATAGATTGATGCCAGTAACATTTTTCAACGCATCAGCAAATTGCAACATCCATAGATTTTCCCATGGCCAGAAAGACGGCCCGTCGCCTGGTTGACCGTCGTGATCGCAGCCGTGTGGCATAATACCGTGGCGAAAGCGGTCAAGAACCCCATTCAACCATTTTTCTGCTTCTGGATGTTCGCCCAGCAAATGAATAGCTGCTACGCCAAAATGGCCATTGTCGACCACAGCGTGATGTGCACCGTCAACAGATCGTCGATTTGCGTCAACGTCGGGCCACCAACGTTTCATTAATCTCACCAAGCATTCGGTCGCGTCTCTCTTTTCAGCATGTGTGAGCACTTCGTCTAACAGATCTAATGCCAAAGCAAAGGCCTGCATGTAGCGGTTGGCAGTATAAAAGTGCTCTTCAACTTCATCTCCATGAGGCCAAGTTGCTGCTGCTGCCAGCCATTGTCTAGCGCGTGCCAACCATTTTTTATTTCCGGTCAGGCGCCAAGCAAAAGCGTAGGTCTCTAACAAGGCAGTTGCCTGCATACCTACGTAAAATGTTATGTAGAGCTGGTGAAAGGGATGTTTGCTGTGAGGTTTTATCGGTATGTTTTTCCAAGGCCGCTGCCTGTAGTAGTGCTCGCAATCGGCTTCAATATTAGCTAGTATTCGTCTTCTATTTGCATCTCGCGGTAAATTGTAGAGAGGTATTTCTTCGTCTGCTGGAAGGTATAGCCTAGGCCGTTCGTTGCGTATTTGCTCAATCACTTAATTACTTCCTTATACTGAGCACAGAATATAGTTGCTGTATTTGACGCTTAGTTGAATGTCCAGGTAAATATAGAATTAAGGGTAAATAGCAGGAAATTTTTACTTCAAACCTGATTTTCTCTTTGAACACCTGATTCACTATCTGACGCTGGAAATGTCTTCTAACCCTCTTGTTAAAGAACGAATAACACCTTTCTCCTTGGGATCGTAAGACCAGTTAGTGTCAAAAAAACTCAAGACTTGCTCATTACTATAATCGCCTAGCGTTAAGCAGTGAAACTGCGTCCCCTTGTTTTGCTGATAGTGCGCAATTTGCTGAAAAATGTCTTCTCTCAACCTGTGCATTATAAAGTCTGAAACTACTAAAACATCAGCATCTTCGTAGTCGTTATTGCCGAGTTGCCTTATGGCTTCATTAAGTGCCAGAGTTGCGTCGGTTCCTCCGTAGAAAGACATATTCAGAAAAGCGCTGATATCGTCAATACTATTTGCGATATCATGTAAGTCCAGCGTTTTGATTCCGACAGAAAAGTTAATTAGATAGGCTTTACGGTCCTGATTCATTGCCATTTTCAAAATCGCTAACGTCAAAACTTTAGCGATTTGCTCTGGTATTCCAAACATACTTTCGCTAGTATCTACGCAAATTATGAATGGGCCTTTCTCTTTTTGATGTATACGTTGATAATTTTCACTTATTTGGTAATCGCTTTGTACTAACTCTTTATCTTCATAATTGGCAGTTAGCAATTGTTTATCTGCATATTTTTTAAAGAATACCGTCTCCGTTTCAGGAAAGCCAAGGTAACAAGCTTCACTGCTCATCATGTTTTGAATGTCATCACTCTGCTGCGCCCCTACGATTTCGGCTTTATTTTGCGGGTTTTTTGCCCATTCCTGTCGGACGATCACCTTATCTAAAGTTTCTTCTTCCATCTCAACTTGTGCTTCTCGCATTTTCCCTAATAAATCTGCTAGCTCTCTAATCGAAGACTCATTCTCTAGCAATTCGTCATACTTTTGCAAGATATCTAAAGAGGTTTTCTCCCATAGTTTACGCGACAAATCCCATCCAAGATAATCAGAAAAGGGTGCAATAATTTCCTGAAGCCTCGTGTATTCGTTTACTTTTTCTTCAAGTAATGCTAAATGGATTTCTTCTTCTTCCTCGTATTTGTCCAACTGGTAATTTAATATCTTGCTGTGTAAGATCGCATCCCATTGGGCCAGTAAGTCGTGTAAAATGATTTCTATCTGTTCTTTGTTTTCCACAGATATATCTGAAATATCTTTACCACCTATTAATTTTTCGAACTGTTTTTGAAAAAACAGGTGATCAATCAAGTCTCGTCCGTATTCCATTTTTAGGAAATTTGTCAGTGCTGACCACCGTTTAATGAAATGCTCTAATGGTGTAACAGACCAACTTTCAAGTCGCTCCAGTTCATCATAGAAGGGGTTTTTCTTATTCACCTTTTTATGAGTCTTTTTCAACCATTGTAAGGTGTCCAGGATAACCCGCTGTCGGATTTTTTCGTTGCTGTTGGCTAAATCCAGTAAACCTTCAATTAAGAATAGTTTATCTAACGCGCGTGTGAAATAGTTATAATATTGGTCGTTTAACTCTGGGATTAGATCAACTTCCGAATCAAATTTATTTTGTATATATTGAACTAAGTATTTCCTCATGGTTCGGTTTAGTACGCCACCAAACTCTATGAACCTATCATATTCTTGATCAATTTCTTGCATAAAATAACGAGCCTTTCATGTCTTTTGAAGAGACGTGAAACATGTGTGTCTGCTTTCAATCAGTAAGGCTTTTCAAGTCTGGATTTGAATAGGCAAATTGTATTTTTTCTAAACGGAGTAGCAATGTTTTTAGGTTTTTTAGAACCTCTTCGTAATTTTTTCTCACAACGTCTACGTAAATAATGGGTACAAAAAGGTGCGACTCTAAGCGCTCTATCTCTGTGGGGCGATTTGTCTCCATATTTTTAATTTGCTCTCGTATTTCTTGGGTCAAGTGCTGATAGCGGTCGTCCCAGAATGCATTAACTACTGGATGAGGTCTTTTTATAATCACCTCTTTCCGTTCTGCTAATTTAGTTTCTAACTGATAAGTAGTGGATTGAGAGTCACGGAACACTTCTATTGAATGCTCACTTTTACCACGGGTTGCTTTGATTCTATTTAGTATGTTTTTCTCAGAGTCGTAAAAATTTATGACGCGGGCCTCACCTAAACTTAATTCGCGAAACTGCCCTATACTTACAAAATCACCCTGGAAATGATCATCATGTTTGACTAAGCGTAAATATTCGTCATCGAATGTTATTAATATTTCTTCGCTTACTGTGTGTTTGACTCTTATTTCTTG
>JAYYDJ010000016.1:0-4270 GCA_036160955.1 Verrucomicrobiota bacterium
GAATGAAAAGTACATTATACTGCCCAGCAGGGTGATGACGCTCTCGGCTGGTGATTGCAGCACTCTTAAGAATCGTCACTGTCACAGTTTCATGCTCGACCCTAGAAGGGTCTTGCAAGTCAGTCATTTCGACAACAACGGAGTATGAAGACTGGTTTGTATAGATGGGTTCGTCCTTAAAGGTGAGTTCACCATTAGAAATTTCAAAGTCATTCGCATCGGCTCCTGACAAACTATAACTAATTACATTGGCAGCAAAGGTGCTCGGCGTATAATTCCCCACTAAAGTGCGTAACTCAAGGAGCTCAGCACTTGAGCTTGTATAATTGATAGTATCGTAGGAGCCAAGTAACTCAAGGTTATCCAGTCGGATTTGTTTCCCACTCGTTTCGATTAAGTCAGGAAAAGTCCAACGCAGGGTAACAATACCTGCATTCTCAATCGCAGTGACCGCGCTTAAATCAGCAACCCATTCATTGTTATTATAACTGCCATTATTACTGAGTGCCAGACTGACTCCCGGCACTGAGATGAACCCGCCACCACCAACGCTGTATTCGAATTCGCTAAAGGCCGTAACCAAGCCTGCGCTGCTCCGCACTCCGTTGAGGCGATATATAAAACGCGCAGAGATGTCTTCAATCCCTGTCGAGTCTATGGTGACTTGAAAACTGTTACCCGTAGACGGGGCGGAAGCCGTATTCCATCCAATCGCTTTTCCCCGACCCCAGATTGATCCATTGTATGCATTGTAATCTGAGCCATAATTATTAAAAATAGTTTTTTTACTGCCGCTGTAGGAAAAAATCGGTGTCTCATTAGGCCAATTAGTGACATTTACGGCCTCAGAAAAATTACCAAAAGAGCTGTAGCCAGCACCAGGTGGACCTACGTCTTGCTCTATCTGAAATGCCCAGTAGGCACCGACTGTAAGCGCCTGCAAGCTTGTCGACGAAAGCGACACGAGAGCTAAAAAACAAAGGATTCGAGGTAGGTGTTGCATGGGCAGGGGGAGAAGAAGGGGTAATATATGCTTAGCCTATGCACATATTAAGGCAATTATCTAAACAGAATACTAACTAAAATTAGCATATCATAGGTAGTTTAGCATACTGCGATAAATGATCTATTTATAAAAGAAATTGAAACTACCCGCGGAGATAACTCACATTTTCAATAGCTCAAGCGGTCATCTCGATTGCGTCAACTAAGTAAGAGAATAGACGAAATATTAAGATATTAAACACATAACTAGAGCTAACATCACATAAAGTAAAAGCAACTTTATCGCGAGCAGAAAGTTTTTGATTACAATGACCCCGCCCCTAAAATCAAAGCTTGGACTTGAATAGACTAACTTGAAGCTACATGACTTTCTGACATCCATAGCAAGCTCGTTACAATTCGTGGATAATACAGGCTTCCAATTGGTTTGCCGGAAGTAAACTGATCCGAGCATGCATAAAATTTTGAGCCTTCGACTTGCCATTGAACATGGGCAGCATCCGCGCAGTCTTCGCCCTCATAAGTGATGCCTAGGATTTCACGAACCACATACTGGTTCAGGCAAATTTTGCTCATCCAAGAATTATCGGCACTACTTGACAGCTTCCATGCCCCATTGGCATAGAGGCACACTCCAGGCTTCAAGATGCCTAACAAATGGCGTTTTAACTCGCAAATGTAAGTTCCATAGGCACCCTCCTCAGAAGTCGCATCTCTGATGCCCATCTCCCAAGGATAAACTAAGGCTTCCGCAGCAGGTATGATGGCACTACTATTTTCGCCGTCTATCACGGCTGGTATAAAGCCCATTGATTCGTTGAAGGCATTAGCCAAGGTCTCACTGCAACGCAAGGCAGCCGCTTGGCAAGAATCCGCGGACTGGGGATCGCCTAAAGCATTAAAAATATATTCTAGGGCTAGATACGAAGCCCAACATTTCCCACCAAGGTAGATATTGTCACGTGCCTGCCCGAGCGAATGGTCTAATGAGTCGTATGTAGTGATCTCGCCACCGCCCTTAGTTCGCGAGCTCTCGTAGCTCATCAGTCCATTTCGGTATTCAGGGTCTGGGTTGTCACGTCGTAGCAAACTATCAAAGCAGCGCTTTAAGACATCAGCATGTTTTCTCGCGAACTCTATATCTTTGGTCTTGGCTACATACACGCCTACGCACAGCACCCAGTTAGTCAACTGTTCACAGGTCATGTATGAAAAACAGAGCCGGTCCAACCCGCTACACTCATAGCTAGAGTAACCCTGCGGGCTAAAGTGATTCGCCACTCCCATATCGTGAGCAAAAGAAATTCCGCCAGGCAGCAGTTTTTCTGGAGTTTCAGGAGAAAATATTTCATCCTCATACGAATAGCGATCAACGAATTGATTCAACACATTCCGCACTGTCCAAGGGTTAAAACGTAATTCGAAGAACAGCATATCGACGGTCAAATCGAGCGTATTCATCATCAGATATTCGCCTTCATTCACTACCCATATAGGCTTACCATCACTATCAACAAGCCATTGAGTTGATCCATAATAACTGCGCGTTGAATGCGAGATCATGAATTGTTGTGCCTCCGTTAATCCAGATGAAAGTAGCTCAGTATCACGAGCCTCTGCCTCTTTAACATATTCATCAAAATGCTGAATCGCATATGAGAAAACCGACTGAATGCTATCAAAATATTGCGTGTACCAGTAGCTCGCAGCTTGATTAAACGTCGCAACTCCAGAGAGGTAGTAAGCGAGCGTAATCCGAATTTCTCGGCTCTCGCCGGCAGGCACCTTGAAGCGAACGCCAGCTACAGGACCCAACAAGAAATTTGGTGTCGTGTGTTGAGCATCTAGAGCGCGATCGACACTAAAATCGCAAAATTCCTCAACCTCGACATCCGTTGCAAAGCCCATAGAATCGCGACTCACAGCGCCGCTCAACCGCCCCTTGCTTCTACTCGACAACGGCGACCAATATTTATCATTTTTTAATGCAAAAAATCCACACCATTCCTCGTCACTGTCATTCTCAATCACTAAGCTAAGAAATGTCGCGGGGCAACTGGCAAACTTAAGCTTAGATTGATCTGCAAGTAGAGGATCTGGGATCGAGAAGAAGGGTGTCAGCACTTTTAGCCTCACTCCAGGTGCTTTAAAGGTGTCTGTGCCCCAGCGGTAATCGCGCGCAATGGCTTCCTCATCAAATACGCAGGCATTACTAGCTCCCTCAGCACTGCTTTGGCTGTAGCGCTCCGCATCGTTATCAAGCCCCTTGTAAAAAGGCATCGAATGGATGCGGCCTGAGGCGGCTTTATAGCCAACAAACACCGCACTGTCTGCGGGGCTGCCTCGCTCCATTGCCATGCCACCAGGAGCACCAGACATTCCAATTGTGAATGAACTATGCGCGCCCATGGGGGAGTGCTGCGCATGAAAGGAGGGAGTAATTTTCATAGGCGACTTTAGACAATTTGAATCCGATGAACAATGGGCGCTCATGAATCAGAAATTATAATTAATGAAACTATTTAAGCGATCTTAATACAATCAGGTCAGAGAAATTAAAAGAATTGCATGCCAAATTAGATAATTTAAAGCTAATTGCTAATGATGTGACGCAGTGCCCGACCCGCTCGGGATGTGAATATTTTCAACCATCTCCTGCACTTCTTGTGGTGGTGTAGGCGTGAATGCACTCACTAAGAATGCGACAGCAAAATTAATCAGCATACCGATAAATCCGATTCCTTCGGGAGTAATGCCTAAAAGGTATTGATCTGGAGTCCCATCTAAAAATTGGAAATATATAATATACCCAAAAGTAAAAAGAATCCCGCAGAGCATACCAGCAATTGCACCTTCTCGGTTCATGCGTTTGGAAAAAATTCCCATGAGCAGTGTCGGGAAAAACGAAGAAGCGGCGAGGCCGAAAGCAAACGCCACCGTCTTAGCAATGAATTGCGATGGGGGATTGATCCCAAAATAGACTGCCAGCGCTAGAGCCAAAAAGGATGCAACCCGTGCGTATCTTACCTCATCTTTGTCGCTCAAATCAGGCTTTAAGATCTTCTTCATTAGATCGTGCGAAATCGAAGTGGACAAGACCAAGAGTAAGCCCGCGGCAGTCGATAAAGCGGCGGCTATACATCCAGCCATTAATAAAGCTATTACCCACATGGGCAAACCTGCCATGTGCGGGTTCGCCATCACCATAATGTCATTACCAAACCAAAGTTCATTTGGGTTGGATGTATCTACTTTATTTGCAAGT
>JAYYDJ010000017.1:0-3457 GCA_036160955.1 Verrucomicrobiota bacterium
ATCTGGATACAGCCCGCTAGTTGCCGACCAAGTACTGCACGGCGGTGTATCGGGGATAGTTAGCCAGGCACTCACAGTAAACTTGGCACCGTATCGTCTATTTATTGTATCGGTCGCTACCAATAACCCGATCTATGGATCGGTCTCAGGCACTGGATCGTATCAAAATGGTGAAACGGTCACAGTGAGCGCAACAGCCGCGCAAGGCTATGCATTTACTAACTGGTCAGGCGATGTTCCGCCTGGCTCAGAAACAGCGACTTCCTTTAGTTTTGCCGCGACTGGTAGCGTGAACCTTACCGCGAACTTTGTGCCCGTCTGGCAGCTAGAAGTAAGCGTATCGCACGCCGAGCGCGGCAGCGTAAGTGGCGCTGGTAACTATTTAGATGACAGCCAGGTAAGCATAACTGCTAGTGCTGTGCCTGGCTATGTGTTCGACCAGTGGTCTGGTGATGCCAGTGGTAGCAGCAATCCACTCACCATCCTCATGAATAAAGATCTCTCCATTTCGGCGAACTTTACGTCCGACCTTTCGGACCCCGACCAAGATGGTCTTACAAACTATCAGGAAATAATAACGTATGGGACGAATCCAGATTTGTATGATACCAGTGGCGATGGTCTTAGTGATGGTGCTGTTGTCTTCATAGGCTTTGATCCCAATACCGACTACAGCGCCATTTCAAATTTAATTACCTCTCAACTAATTGATGGCAGAGTCGGTTCCAAGATTATTGAAATATCCGATGGCCAAGCGGAGATAAAAATGACTCTAGAACATACTGATGACATTAATGACTGGTCCGATGCGACCGCATCTGAAAAGACCTTTGAAGTACAAGTCCCAGATGGTACCCGCTTTTACCGCTTCAAGATGACCGAGTGATTTTTTGTAGGAACAGATTTGGAAATTAGTTCAAGCTCTAACAACCCTGCCCAAGTTCTCATGTACAAAGCTACATCATACTTATTGTTCTTGCGCAAATATCGGAATCCACCCGGAAGGGCATCCAAGACTTTTTTATCCGATAAATATTCAATATGATGAATATCGCTTCTATCAAAGCCTTCCTTTATTAAAGAAAGTATCAAGTCTTCGACCTGCGAACCTGTTGTCGAACAATAGTCATTCGCATACTCTGTCCACTCATCTAAGTAGGATTGCTGCGCAATTCGAATAATTTGTGAAGGGGACAAATCGGTGACGGACTGTATCAAATGCCCGCAGTTACAGCGCCCAACATGACCCCATGAATACTCTGAGCTCTTCTCTAGGCTCTGCGCGGTCATTCTTAATAGTTGAATGATATTATGTGATGCTCGGGCCATAAATAAAAAATAAGTACTTTGTGAAACTATGTGAAAACTAAGAAAATGAAAGTCGAGGCAATGAATTTATCTGATATTAAAGTAAAAAGACGTACATCCATTTTCAGAAATCTTTAAGCAGTATTAACAAGTGATGCAAAGCTTGCGTATTCACCAGAAACACCAAGCGCATCTAACGCATCAAGAACCTGCTCAATTTCTGGAATAAGCAATTTCTCTTTTTTTATTTGCGCAGTATCTAGCGGATAATCATCTGCAGGAAGTACCTTTTTTGAAATGTAAAAGCAGGCCCATGCTCGCCAAGTGCGCAGCTGTTTCCTCGGTGGCGTCATACGCGTTGCTAGATGCTGAAAATGCCTTACTGGGTTACCTAAAAACTCTTGCTCTCGGCGATGCTCTAGTAGCCAGCCCAATGCGGCGTATGGCAGAGGATACTGTGGCTCTGGTACATCCGCCAAAAAAGACTTGTTCATCTGTAAAATAGCTTGAGCTTGCTTGCCCTGTAACCAGTAAGCCTGAGCTAATTCTAGGCAGGCGTAATAAAAACTCGGACCACACTCTTGCCTGTGCGCTCGAGTGTGCTCCCAATTTAGCTTAGCTGAAACTGTTGGCAGATGTGGATTCGCCGCTATGCGCTCGCACCGCATCGACCGAGTAACTGCGTATGCAAGCTTAAGCGTCCTCTTTATTTCGACGCACGAACAAAAAAGACTGTACACAGTGGTAAGTAAATATCCCGCCAGTAACAATCATCATGAGCTGCGACAAATCAGCCCAAAACATTTCTCCAAAAATATCGCCAATATTCGACAGTACACGAAAGCCACCTAGGAAGGTAAGTAATCCAAAGGTCACAACAATGTGCATGAAGAGCTTTTTCTTGGCTGGCACTTTGACTGCCAAAATCGCCCCAATTGTTATAAGAATCCCAATAAAAGATGGTATAAGCGCGGTCGGGGAACCACTAGCACTGATAACTTTCACGGCTGCACCCCACAAAATTAAGAAGATTCCGTAGTAAAGAGAGATGGACTCCATGTTCTTACCTAAAACTTTATATTCTAAATTACTCATAAGCGTAATAACTATCCTTTGTTAAACTGCGATCAACCTTAAATAAAAACGTATATTAATTGTTACTAGATTTTAGTAGCTAAAAAAATTGATCTCATCGAATAAGGTCTCTGCATTTTTCCTAATATGGAGATTTCTCAAATAAGAAGTCATAAATTTCTTCGTTTACTCTTACTTTTGAATAATTCTCCGTACTTACATGCACTCCGTCTGCATAAAGCATTACTCGGTGCGCTATGGAAATACCCTCTATAGGGCGAAAATGACTATGGCGCACTTCCATAACAGCACTGCCATCTCCTGGAATAACCTGCTTACGCACCATGTAGTATTTGGTGGGGTGTAAATAATAGCGGAATTTCTGCTCACTATCATCTGTGGCAAGAATACAATGTAATTTAAGTTCTGAATTTGGAACTTGATAACTATCTAAATGGGTCAAGGTCACTGAGTCATCCCCTTTGAGCGCACGAATCAAATGCCCATCGAAGTCACTATCAATATCTAACCAATTAATATTTTGTTTTTCTGATGGATCAATGCGCGCCACTCGCTTTCCATCATCAATGCGTCCCCAGGATACTCCCAACTGCGAATTGTAACCAATGGTCACTTCCAAATCATTATTTTGAAGGGTCTCTAAACGAATTTTACCAGGATGCTCTTTTTTGACCTCAATGGGCACTATCGTGCCCTCTTTATTTTCATGAGTTCCTTCTAGTATTAAACTCTTTAAACCATTTGGGTGAATCTCACTACGCAACGTTTCTGCATGACGCTCGAGTAATTTGAGCAATTCTGGGTCCACTATTTGAGCTGAACAAATACTCGTAAAAAACGACACTAATAATAGGCAGACTACTCGATTCATTACTTAATATAATATGACACTTTAATGGTACATGTAAATTTGAAAATGTTTATAGTAATTATATAATACTTACCAAAATAAAGTTTCGATGGACCTTAAGGGGGCATCCATGGACTTTTCATTGCGTTCGAGAAGCCCCAAGCTATAGCATAAATTGGGATTTCATGTGCCACGAGCTGACTT
>JAYYDJ010000018.1:0-3685 GCA_036160955.1 Verrucomicrobiota bacterium
GTGCGTGATAATGCTGACGAGGTCTGTAGTACCGAAAAAATGATATACTTTTGCCGCGACAATCAAGCGGAGCAATTTATTATTGTTACTGAGCCTGGAATGATTCACCGACTCCAGCGCGAAATTCCAGATAAGACCTTCATTGCTGGTCCAACTGATACCTGCGCCTGTAACGAGTGTCGTTTTATGAAAATGAATACTATCGAAAAGCTGCGTGACTGCCTAAAGACAATGTCACCCCAAATCGAGATGCCCGAAGAGATTCGCCGAGAAGCCTACGCTCCTATCAAACGTATGCTAGAATGGAGCAAGTAGACAGGTCCGATTTTCGGACCTCATCTTCTGCGCGTTCGGATCTCGCTTCGGAAACCTATAGAAAAGATCTACTCAGGGCACCCTTCGCTGGAATCCTTGAAGCGGGTTGGGCGACGTTCGCACTAGTTATAGCGATTCGATACTTTGATGCTAGTGATACCTGCAAGGCTTTCATTGCTGGGGCAGCACCAATTGGTTTTTTACTCACTCCGCTTACGCTCTATATTGCGGCATATCTTGGAACTACACCGAGTCGTGCCTGCGCTTTTGTCTTTTCCATCGCTGGGTCCTTATTGGTCGGAGCAAGCTTCGCTCAGTCGCTACTTTTCTTCACCCTCTTTGTGGTCATGAGCCAAGTCGTGGCTGTTCAACAGGGCCCTCTCATGTTACAAATTTATACTAGTAATTATGCCTCTAACGAACGTGGTGAACGCATGACTTGGCCTTTTGTTTTAACCGCGCTTTGCTCGATTGGATTCGCATTTTTAGGTGGGCGTGTACTCGACCAAAAAATTGAGGTCTACTACTGGATATTCATTAGTATGGCTCTGGCAGCTATAGTGTCTTCGGCAGTTTGCGTAAAAATTCCAAGTAAACACCTATCTCGAGAGCATGTAGGTAATCCTTGGCAGAATTTATGCCTCATTTGGAAAGACCGTCTATTTGGTTTCTTACTAGGTAGCTGGATGCTTCTGGGTCTAGGCAACCTAATAGCCCTTCCTATACGCGTAGAGTATCTTGCCAACCCAGCCCATGGGGTCGACGCGAGTAACACGGTCATTGCTATTCTCATGCTAGTCGTGCCCTCGATGGCTCGCATTTTAAGTACTAAAATGTGGGGACATTTTTTTGACCGCCTACACTTTGTTACTACGCGTAACTTACTAAATATATTCTTCCTAGCTAGTATCGCGTGCTTTTTCTTCACGACTAATATTTATGTCCTAGCACTAGCCATGGCTTTTCAAGGCATGGCATTCGGTGGGGGTCGTATATTCTGGAGCCTCTGGGTAACTAAAATATCCCCAGATGAAAAGGCTTCTTCGTATATGAGTATTCACATGGCGCTGACCGGACTACGTGGTACCGTCGCCCCATTTATTGGATACGCTATTCTTAGTTACTCAAGTCCTTACAGTGTTGGAATTGTGGGCATGGCTCTTATTCTTGTTTCAATCGTTCTCTTCGAATCAGTGCGCGGGCACGCACGTCTGCGCGCTTAGCTTTTCAACAATACGCTTGCTGGGTAGGTATTCTATAATGTATCTATATTAATGATAATAAGATGAATCGTTCAAAACTGATAATTTCAATTGGCACAGACCATGCAGGCTTTCCCTTGAAAGCCCCAATTATTGCATTCTTAGAGGACCGTGGTCATACTGTAAGTGATTGTGGTTGTCAGTCTGAGACTTCCTGTGATTATCCCGATTTTATTCGCCCTGCTGCGGAAGCTGTAGCATCCGGCCAGTCCGACTATGGCATCATGCTTGGCGGGTCAGGTAATGGCGAAGCCATTGTAGCGAATAAAGTTGAAGGGGTACGCTGCGGACTATGCTGGGATGAATGGTCTGCCCGTATGACCAAAGAACATAATAATGCAAACTGTATTGCGATCGGCGCCCGCCCTGTACCCGAGGCACTAGCACTTAAGATTGTCGACATATGGCTCAATACAGAATTCGAGGGTGGGCGTCACCAACGTCGCGTTGAAAAAATCGACGGCTACAAATAACACTGATGTATCCTTCTACTAAAAATATTATTAGAATCTCGACTTGAAACAAATCCGAGCTCTGCTCTGATAGTCTTTATAACATACATATTACAGATGGCAGAAAAAGATAGCGCTAAAGAAGAACAAGAAAAACCAATAAAGATCGACAACAGCTTCCTTAAAGAGCGGAAAGTCTTCTTGTGGGGTGAAGTCTCTGACAAATCAGCCCGTGACGTGACAGAGAAACTTCTCTATCTGGAGTCAAGTGACCCTGGCAAAGAGATAACCTTCTACATCAACACCCCAGGTGGATCGATCACTGCAGGCATGGCAGTTTATGACACAATGAAACTCATCAGCTCGCCTATTAAAGTAATTGTTACTGGTATGGCTGCAAGTATGGGTTCAATTCTTCTTTGCGGGGCAGATAAGGGTAAACGCTTACTCTATCCACACTCACGAGTACTCATTCACCAGCCTCTTATTTCAGGGCAGATGATCGCAGCTGCTGTGGATATTCATATCCAAGCTAAGGAAATGGAGCGCCTCCGAGATGAACTCAATGCCATATTAGCTGAGTCATCAGGACAATCACTTGAAAAAATAAAAAAGGACACAGATCGTGACTTTTACATGACCGCCAACGAAGCTATTGCTTACGGACTAGCCGATTCAATCGTAGACAGCCTTTAGTTCTGAACGAGAATCCAGCCCTCATTCTCAATCAACGGCTGTGCCTTTTTAAATTTAAGCGTCTTCTCTTCAGGGCCTTTTCGGATAGTCACAGTATCGTTACGGCCAATCTTAGGCAATTCACGGCGTATAGGCTCGATCTTAGGTAAATCGACTGGCTTGTTATCCGCAGGACTTGGCGCAGAAGCAGCAGCGGCACCAAGTGCGCCTACACTCTGATCATTACCCGTACCTGGTCCGGCTACTTGAGCGACTTTGGACATTCGAGAGAGCATATTATTAAATGCTTCAGCGCTAGTCGCGCTACGAAAAACAGAATTACAAATCTCGCTACGGACACTAGCCATTAGCTCCTGGAAGAAGACATAGGCTTCGCTCTTATATTCGTTAAGTGGATCTTTCTGCCCGTAGCTACGTAAGTTGACACTACGGCGAAGCTCTTCCATCTCAGTTAAGTGATCCTGCCATCGTCGATCAAGCGAGCGAATGATAAGATACCGCTCTAATCCTACGAGGGCTTCTTTTTCTTCGAACTCTTCTCTCTTATCATAAGCCTCATTGATCTTGCCCAAAATGTACTCTTGTAGCGCATCCGCCTCAAGAGCCTCGATCTCTTCGTATTTAAGTGAAACGGGGAAGTAAGTATTTAACCAGCCAAGGAACCGTTCTACGCTATCGCTATCAGGGCCCTTCTCAGCCTCGACAGCATCAAGACGGTCCTCCAGTTCTTCTTCAATCATTTCAAAAACGATCTGACGAGGCTCTTCCGAGTAAATAGTATCGTTACGCAACCCGTAGATCACCTCACGTTGAGTATTAAGTACATCGTCAAATTGAAGGAGTCGTTTGCGGATGGAAAAGTTCTGCTGCTCTACTTTTTTCTGTGCGTTTTCGATCGACCAATTAAGTGTTGGGTGTTCGAGTTCTTCTCCTTCAACCATTGATTTTTCTAGGATTCGA